>NJDP01000103.1 GCA_002254665.1 Desulfurococcales archaeon ex4484_58
GAGAATATAGAGAAGCTTAAGAAATTAGAGAATATATGTGTAGTTAGTGATCCCGGGGAGTTATCTAGTGTTTTAGAAGAGATGCTGGGGTGAATAATTAATGGTTCGTTCACTTGGAATAGATCCGGGTACTGGTTCTTTTGATCTTGTTTTGATCGAGGGTGATCGTGTTTTATGGGAGAAATCTATACCAACGATCGAGGTTGCCCGTAACCCCTCAGTATTGCTTGATAGCATACGTGAAGCAGGCCAAGTAGATATTATCGTTGGGCCTTCTGGTTATGGCTCACCAATTATATGTAATGATGAGATAGTTGATCCGGGGAAATATGCTTTACACGTATTATTACTTAGTAGGAGAGAAGATATTGAGGAGGGTGTTAAACGTGGAGAGATCGGGATCATGGTTTATAAAGCTATAGTTGATGTTGTTGTTGATTTTTGGAGAGAGAAACTCCCAGTATGTTATATTCCCTCGGTAATACTGCTTCCAACTATCCCGTTGTATAGGAAGATTAATAAGATAGATATGGGTACTGCTGATAAATTAGCTGTAACAGCTTTAGCAGTTTATGATCAAGCTAGGAGACTTGGTATTAGTTATGGTGAAGTAGACTTTATACTTGTAGAGATGGGGTTTGGCTATAACGCCGTGATCAGAGTTGTTAATGGAGTGGTTGTTGATGGTTTAGGAGGTACACTTACACCTAATGGATTCCTTACGGTCGGTTCTTTGGATGGAGAAGCTGTTGTTATGGGTAGGTATTGGAGTAGATCTGATGTATTCTATGGAGGAGTATCATCGATCTGTAAAACAACATCTATAGAGGAAGCATTAGAGAAGAGAAGAGAAGATGAGTTGTGTAGTGAAGCTTTTAAATCAATGTATTATGGTATAGTTAGGAATATACATGCATTGATCGGAACAACTGGTAAACCATGTGAGATAATATTATCTGGTAGATTAACTAGATACGATGAAATATATAGTGAGATAAAAGAGTATCTAGAAGAAATAGCACCAGTAGCCAAGCTACAAGGATTAAGGAATGCTAGGATCTCTAAGGAGGCTGGACAGGGATACGCATTGATCGGTGAAGGACTACTTAATGGTTTCTTCAAGGATCTGATCGAGCATATGAAGATAAGAGAAGCACGTGGAACAGTATTAGACTATATGTTTCATCCAAGACTATCAAAGGTAAAGGAAGAATTGAGGGATATTTTGAAAGAATCGGTTAAACCCAGTATTTGGTCGAGAATACTCTGATCCTTAATAGTATTCAGAGACTTAACTCGAGTTTTTCGGGAGGATCATATGTTAGTTTAAGTTTTTTGAGAACTTCTCTTCCAAGCAGAGATCTCTTAACACCTAATGCTGTGTATGCTGTACAAATAATCTTTAAATTATTTATTTCGATCAAAGCTTTAGATACTCTAAGTTCTACGATATGACCAGTAGCTGTTTTCGCGGTTACCTTAGGTTCTTCGAATAGATATAGTTGGAGTTCAATGTATGTATTGAGAGGTATTAATACTCCTCCTTAAAAACCAGTATCTATCAGTAATTCTAACTCTACACCCTTCTCTTCTACCGGGTTGTATAACTTAGTTTTAATTAGAGGGATATAATTAAGTGATTCATTCTTTAAATAAGTTTTCGTAGGAGATCACCATGGAAAACCTAATTCTATCTCTTCTCCTCTCTCTTCATGGGGAAGTTTAATGATCAAGGAGTGTATTCTACATTTATTCCTAGAAGCTTTTATTGATTCTTCATAACTTCTAAAAATACCAATAACTTTCCCATCACATACAACAATGTATCCTTGCCGGAGATCCTTGTGTTTCTCGATATATTCTCTGAATACTTTATAGTTCTCATTATAAGCTTGTTCAAGTCTTACCCATGTTCTCACTTCTTCATAGTTACCCTTATTTTCTAGCCATAAACGAATAGCCTCCTCGAATATTGATGATATAGTTCTTCCTTCAAGCGATGCATAGGTTTTAACTAACCTGTATAGTTCATCATCAAAATTCTTGATCGCAACTAATCTAGTCTTTTTAAACCGGTTTAACCAATTCAATTAGATAACTTGGATAAACTATGTTTCTATATCCTAAAATATCCCTCTACTACAATATAAATATGTGCATTTCAAGGTTTTTCATATGGAAGAGAGATAACACTATAATGAATAGTAATGAGCGTATTTAATTAATATAATGGAGTATTTTATTCATTAATCTCTACTATTCTAAGAGCTGGGAAACCCATAATTATTTATATTCTTCAATCTAATTCTAACTCAAATAATTCTTTGCTTAGATAAACTTTAAATTTAAAGGTAACATTTAACCTCTTACTACTTATTCCACTAAGATACTTCATAGATTCAAACCATTTAGGATCATTTTTCTCTATCCACTCCAATTTCTTTTCAGTATATGATGCTAGATTATAGGGAGTCCAACAAACACCTTGAGTTCCAATGCGTTGGATCTCAATATCGGTTAACGAGGTATTTCTATATTCCTCTGGAATAATCCAGGTAGGCTGTGGTGTTTTCTCGATTAATCTTCCATTTACATATACATATATCGGTATTATATATCTTCCATTAAAATACTTATCTAAGACACCACTAGAAACATTTTGAGAAGAGTAATAGCTATCGGCTATGATGTATACGAATGGTATTATAGATGGATGATAGTTCTCGCCATCATATAGAAAAATATATAGAGTATTTTCAGGCATTTCAATTTCTATCGATAAACTATATGTACCCAAATAAACCAGTTCTTCTTCATAATAATTGATTGATTTATTGAATGTTATTGTTCTTAATTCACCGTTTACATACATATATTTAGGATAGATAGTTAGATTAATCCATTTACAATAATAGATGAGCTTTACAGGATCCTTTACTATTTCCTTATATCCTCCATATACACAACGAATTATAATCCGTTCTTTGCTATTAAAATCCCATACATTCTTAAATCTACTTAATAACGAGAAAGTCTTCTCAATAGTTTTATTAATATCATCTTTACTAACATAAATAATTCTTAATCCAGTAGTATCCTCTACTATAGTCTCACGACTTTGTAGAATAAATATATAGGAATAAAAGATCAAAATTATCGAGGAAAGTATTAGGAAAATAATTAATATTTTCTTATTTCTACTTGTTATTTCTAACAAGATCCTACACCACCCTATTGAATAATTTACAATTATTATGTAATAGTTTTCTATGAAATGAATAGCTGAATTCAAACCACTATAGCTTGCATTATTTTTATATTATATTGTCTATATCGATATATGTTTTTCCGAGGTATTATTGTTATTACAGATACTTTATAGTTAAAAGCTGGATATTTACTAGTGTTTAGTAGAAATTTTTAATTGCTTGTGGTGAGTTTAGAGTGTATTTTAGGATCTTACTGTTTACATGGGGTTTTAGCTTTATATTTGCTGAGATCTTAGGGATTCTATTTTATTATTTATTCTCTACCATTAATATGGGTCAAGTTCTTGTATATGTTATATCTGATATGGTTATTGTTACAGTTAGGTTTTCTTCTCTACTCTACTTTTCCAAGATGAGTAGAGTCAGTCTTGCTGATGCTATTTATAAACCACTACGCATGAACAGATCTATTTTATTATGTCTAATTATATGTATAGTTTTACTTGATTATTTACTAACAATGAGTACTTATGGTGTTTATAAACCACAACTACTAGATTATAACTATTATGTTGAGAAGGGTTTATTATGGGGCTTTCCCTTTAAAATACTCTATTATCTATCAGAGATTATTGTTATGAATTACATGTATATTTTAGCAAAGAATACTTGGAGTTTCACAAAACACCATATCACTAGTGGAACATTATTCTTAATTCTTGGATGGGCTCTTCTACACATATTTGCTAAAAATGTATTAGTAGCTTTTTATGCCGTGGTTCTAGTTATATTGTTTTATCTAGGATACGAGTATACTGGTTCACCTTTAACACCTATAATCCTATGGTTTACAGTGTTGATTGTTTAGATGAGGTTATGAATCTTGTATAAGAGAATATTGTTATTCACGATCGTTTCCGTGAATATAGGGTATACATTCTTTTTATTCCCATTACTTAGTATACTTTATCCCGGTAGAGTACCATTTACTTTACATAACTTGTTTTCATTCTTAATAGTTGATACTTTATGGGGAGTAATATTATCATTCGTAATTTATATTGTTGCTAAGATCTCTAAGATAAGGATAACTACTGCTATAACTTACTCCCTAATAATATTATGGATCATTTACTGGTCAATAGTAATAGTTATAAATAGTCTAGATCTTAACATAGCCGATCGCTTAGTAACTATTTTTATCGATGCATGTGCATTATTCATAACATGGGTCTCTCTACAAATACTAGTGAAATACTATGATAAAGAACATATATGATCGTGATTAGGACGATATAGTAAATGCGATCTTATAAATATTACTCTTTATAAGGGATTGAATAGATGATTATTTAAAAGAATATATAGTCTATGGTGTATTTATTGAAAAAACCCGGAAATAAGGTCTTTTTAAAATCTATAAGAATCAGGAATTTCAAGAGCATAGAAGATTTAACCCTAGAGTTAAAACCAGGAATAAATCTCTTCGTAGGAGCTAATAGAGCTGGTAAAACAAATATATTAGAAGCAATACGTTTCCTCTATAAAGCATTGATTGCTGATGCAAATAAAACTCCCTACCTACCTCACAGACCACACTACTGGGATCCACTCGATTTAGTATTCAAGAAGGATCCAAGTAGATATATATCATACGAATTAACACTAGAACATTTTACATCAATAAAAAACAATATATAAACAAGAGATTAAGTTTAAGGTAATGTTTTTACCGATGAAAGACACAATAGTACCTATTCACTACGAATTTTCGTTTAACAACGATACAAAAACTATAATATCACTACATGGATTAAAACATATGGTAAACAAAGAGATCGATCAATATAAAGAACAACTATATACGAGGATCACCGAGAAGCGAAAAATTAGATCCCTTACTAAGAAAGGTAATCGAGGAAACCTATATTGAACTAACTAAGAATATTGAAAATAATTATTACTTCATCAGTGTAAAATGGAAACCTGAAATACAACCGCCTATCTTTATTAATAATATAATTGCAAGAAGAGGGACAATACATTGTGACTACGAAGAAAGAATATGTATTTCGCTGGAGGCAATGATAGGCCCGTTTGAAAAACCCTTGTTAACTTTGATATTTATTGGTAGTTTAGAGAAGGATGATAGATTATATGGATATACTCTCGAAAGTTTTCATCCACCAATAGGTCTATTTAGTTCATATATGATTGTAGAGGAAGTTTTAGAGAATATTATTTTTGTAAAACACCCTGATATCGGTGCTATCCGTAAACCTGTATCATTTACTGGTAGAGAACCTTTAGATGAGAGGGCTGTGAATCTTGCAAATGTATTACTTACTTTACAGACTATTAGGGGTAGGTTTCCAGAGAGAATAGAACATGCTTTAGAAGAGTTGTTTCCTGGATTATCTTTTAAGCCTGAGATCTCTCATGGTCAGGTGTGGTTAGTCGCTGAAGAGGATGGATTGAAGCTTTCACCA
>NJDP01000104.1 GCA_002254665.1 Desulfurococcales archaeon ex4484_58
TCAGATGGTAAACTTAGTTGGAGGGTTGAATGGGTTGGTGTCTGGAAAGTTTTAGGAGTTGATTTTGAACCGTACGGTAAAGACCACGCTGTTCCGGGCGGTAGCCGTGATAGTTGTAATGATCTAGCTCGTAGCGTCTATGGCTTCGACCCGCCTGAGGGGGTTTCGTTTGAATGGGTTGCTATTAGGATTGATAGTGAAACCCGTGATATGACTAGTAGCGGGTTTATAGGAGTAACTCCACGTGAATGGCTTGAGGTTGCTCATCCACATATCTATAGATTTTTAGTTCTTAAAACCCCCTTGATGAAACGTATAGTGTTAGATGTGAATAGTATTCCACAATACTATAACCAGTATTTCCGAGCTGAAAGGATCTATTATGGATTAGAAGATGTTAGGGATGAAGAGGAGAGGATCGTTTTGAGTAGAAGCTACGAATTAAGCTATCCACATGGTGAACCACCCAGTAAACCACCAGAACAAGTACCATATACACACTTAGCTATACTTTCACAGATCCTACCAGAGAATCTATGGAGGAGTGAGGGTATACGTAGATTAAAAATGTCTAGGATCCTACCAGAGAATCCAACAGATTATGGATTAAAGAGAATTATTGAGATGATCAAGAAAGCCTATAGATGGGTTGAGAAATATGCTCCACAACAAATGAGAATAACACTATTACCGGAGCCTTCAAAGGAGATAATAGAGTCTATACCAAGAGAACATAAGATAATCCTCTATAGAATGAGGGGGTTGTTAGAGAAAATAGATGATTGGAATGAAGAAAACATAAAGAATGCTATGATCGAAGCTACAAAAGAGTTGTCTCCAGGTGATCGAAGGAAATTCTATGAGAGCTTCTACAAGTTATTCCTCGGAAAACCATATGGTCCGAGAGCAGCACCACTCCTAGCTATACTTGGTAGAGAAGAGAGTTTAAAGTATTTTGATAAAATCACACTTATCTCTTAGAAAACCACCCTGCTCTCTTCTTAACAACTCGCCTCTTAACAATATCCTCAAATACATGATCATGGAATCTATATATGTCCCTAATTTATCATATAACACTATATTCTCATAGAGAACATCTATTATCATATTAAACCTATATATCTCTCCATTAATCTCGTTCAGTCTATAATAGAAAATATTAACTAGCAATATAGGTTTCACTAGTTCATCATAACCTATTATTAGTAGGTATTAATCACTCTCTACTCTATGATCACACCTAGCTCTATTACTAAACAATATAGCCATGTATTTTCCATTACATAAAGAATCTAAATATTTATTCCCCTGTTCCTCGAGCTCACCCTAGCATCTGCTTCACCATACTTGGAAGTTTTAGTGTCTGAATATCAAGGAGCAATATTGTTTACTCAGGTATTTAAAATAATACAATAGGTTTTCTTGAAATATTTTACCTAAAAACTCTTTAATACTATTATAGATCATGTGTATATGGTTTGGCACTTAGATATTTTATCATATACCCTTATCAATAGAAAATCTATAATATGTATTTGATCCTTATCTTCAGTAAACTATAAATTTGTTATAGAGAATAATAGATATCCCAAGGAAGTACTTTTAGGTGTCTTTATGCTTTCAAAGAATCCACTCAACTTGATCCGTGAGAAGAAGCTCTCTAAAGAAGAATTAGCAGAAGCTTTAAGATTATCGATCATCGCCGAGCTTGATGCTATTAATCTATACTCACAACTAGCTAGACTAGTTGATGATGAAAGATATAGAAAAGTATTTGAAGATATTGCACGTGAAGAGAAGACTCATGTAGGTGAATTCCTTGCATTATTGAAGACTCTTGATAAAGAACAGGTAGAAGAACTTGTTAAAGGTTTACGTGAGGTAGAAGAGCTTACAGGTCTAGAGATCCCGGATATTAAGGGGTAATAGTAGTGATTGTAGTGGAGGGGATGAATGAAATTTTATAATTCAAGTTTTTGAAGAGACTATTGAGAAATAATATGTTATTAGAAAAATATCTACCAAAGACACTGATCGGAAAGTGTAGAATCAATAGTTACACCCATAATTAAATCTAGTGTTAAAGCCAGTATATTGGAGACAATAATCATTCTACTGAGAGAGAGATAAGTATATCTTTCAAGATCTGGGGAGGAAATATTATATTAGCTACTTCAAAAAAGTTTGAAGAAGACTGGTTCTCGATCAATAGTGAACTTGAAGAAGAGTATCTTAGTCTATTAGATTATAAAGAAGCACTCTCAGATCATGGGATCAGCGCGGTGAGATGTTAAAGGATACCTATAAAGCTCTTGAGAAACTCCATGGTAACAGTGTATTGAAACCATACATATTCTTGTCGAATCCAAGTAGATACGCTGAATTAGTAGCGGTGTATGAGAGGACTAGTGCTAACCTGTTTCAGAAACTCCAGAAAATAGTAGATGAGAATTGTATCTTATCCATTTCTAGTTTCAAATATAGCTTTAAACTTAAAGAATAATATAGATGTAACAGTGTACCAGCTAATCTAACAGCAGAGTTTAAATTAGAATAGGGATTCTTACTTCTAATATTAAGTATACTTAGTATTGATACAACATACTATATTCACGAGTATATGAGAGAAGTTACTGGGAACCAAGATCATCCCGATCAGATCAAGGAAAACGAGGCCGTTAATGGAACTCTACTAATTAGTGGGAATGGAATAGGATTTGTGAATCTGTACATTAAAATTAGACAATGTTGACCCACCCCATTGGTTTGAATTCCAAACTTCCCCGGGAAATTAGGGAACAATTAGAAGATGGGTTCTTAAGCTTTTCTGTTGATCATCTCTATTGGTTTTACCGGAGAAAAGCTTTTATATCTTAGAGAACAAAAATAAAAATGAAACAATTAACAAAAACAAATCAAAGATCATACTCGGAAACAATAAATAAAAATTGAAAGTACTTCTTTCTTCCTCAATTCAAGTTCTTCTGGGGCAGAAACAATAAATAAAAATTGAAAGACGATGATCGCGGTGATCTGGGCTATTCTTAAGAAGATCTTAGAAACAATAAATAAAAATTGAAAGCTTTTTCTGGGCTTCAATGGAATTTTACATAGACCCATTTGAAACAATAAATAAAAATTGAAAGGCTAGTAGATATGGTGGTAGATCAGCTGTGGAGAAAGCCTAGAAACAATAAATAAAAATTGAAAGGATAGCTTCAAGCTATGACGAGGCTAACGGGGTATATGGAGGATGAAACAATAAATAAAAATTGAAAGATGCTAGACGCGTCCTAGAACCCGAAATGCCCAGCATACTTGAGAAACAATAAATAAAAATTGAAAGAGTGTTAAACCAGCAATACCGAATATTGAAGTTACTAAGGTAGGAAACAATAAATAAAAATTGAAAGGTCTCTTCTCCTCCATACTTACCCCTCCATCCAATAATATAGAAACAATAAATAAAAATTGAAAGTATATGACCATCTCCAACTGTATCCCTGTTTTTTCATCCACGAAACAATAAATAAAAATTGAAAGTATCTTTTATTAGCTCCATATAAGTTAGGATGGTGCCGAAACAATAAATAAAAATTGAAAGTGAAACAGCTAGTCTATGGACAAAATCATCATATTCAGGAAACAATAAATAAAAATTGAAAGCCTCCTCTAACGTCTCCTCTAATGCTTCGCCAACAGCCGAAACAATAAATAAAAATTGAAAGGATGAATATATTGGGTATATAAGGTCTGTTTTGTTTAATGAGGAAACAATAAATAAAAATTGAAAGGAGGAGTAAAGCTCGCGAGAAGGGATATTGTTAGAGTGTTGATGAAACAATAAATAAAAATTGAAAGCAAGTTTACTAGTTTACCTTGTGCGTAAAGCTCTAGTGCTGAAACAATAAATAAAAATTGAAAGAGGTGTGAGGCTAGACATACACGTTTATTGGTGTGTGATCTGGAAACAATAAATAAAAATTGAAAGGGGCAACTACACGGTCTACATATTCTTTGACGAGGCATATAAGAAACAATAAATAAAAATTGAAAGATATCTTATCTTTGCTTTGTCCATGTATTTATAGGCGTATAGGAAACAATAAATAAAAATTGAAAGCTAATATTTTTTTCTCGGGTTCTATCTGTGATACTATCACTAGAAACAATAAATAAAAATTGAAAGTCTGGGTGCAAATATACACAATCAATACCGTGCTTTTCATATAGAAACAATAAATAAAAATTGAAAGAATTTTGATAGGATTTTCCCCAGATCACTTCTAATGATAGCAGCATGAAACGATAAATAAAAATTGAATGTGTATTGGGATGGGTATAATACTTTGTTTTAATCTGTCTAATTTCGTTTGAAAGGTGATATTGTATTGTTTTTATTAAAGATCAGCTAATAAATTATATGTTGTCTAGTTATTGTTTAATGTGTAATGTTTATATCTAATATCAGTATTATTATAGTATATTGGATAAAGTATTTTGAGGGTTTGTTTAGTTGTATCAAATTCTATTCGTTGTTGTTGTTGTTAGTAGTGTTATTGGTCTTTTACGTGGATTATCTAAGAAGATACCATTACTTAAGACTTTCTCTGTATCATTAATCATAGGTAGTATTGTGTTTATGTGGTCTCTTTCATTCACACTATTAACTATTCTTGGAGGACTGTCGATTAGCGATGCTATCTACTGGATAATAGTATCGACTGTTGGTGCTGAACCATTGAGAGAAGCACCAACCGATCCTATGATTCAGAATATTTTATTGATTGATGCTGTTTCAAGTTTCATACTATTAGCTTTTATTATTACTTTAATAGTTGAATCATTTACGCGTAAAGCTATGGAGGCTTATAAGAGAGAACGTGGTGGTATAGGTAAACATGTTAATTGGAGAGACCATATAGTGATCGTTGGTTGGACGAGAGCTTCGGAGAGTGCATACGAGGAGCTTCAAAGGATTACTCATAGAAAATATGGGATCGTTATCGTTGATACACCAGAGAATATTGAGAAGATAAAGGATAAGATGGGAGAACCTCCTAGTAATGTTGAATTTATTGGTGGCGATCCATGTGATGATAAGACTTTAGAATCAGCTAATATACATAATGCTAAAAGCGTCATTATCTCTCTAGATGACGACTCTAGATCAGCACTAGCTCTCCTCCATATTAAACAAGTTCTTAAGAAACATAGTGATGAGTTGAAGGAGAGTGGTAGAGGTAGAGTTAATGTTGTTGTTGAGGTTTTACGTGATGAAAATGAGCCTTTAATACGTAATGCAGGTGTTGGAGAATATATTAATACTATAGTTGTTGTTTCTAGGAGTTTGATAGGTAGATTATTTGCTAGTGCTATCCTAGAGCCTAGTGTATTAGCTTTTATGTGTGATTCTACAAGTGCAACCTATGGTGTTACAGCTTTCGATGAAGTAGAAGCTAGAGAGATCATAGGTGATCAGCCGGTTAAGTATGGTGAGATTCAAAAGAAGCTTCTAGAGGAGAGTGATCGTAGTAAGAGGAAGTTAATATTAGCAGTTATTAGAAGAAGTGAGAAAGGCCTAGAGAAAATACTACCTCCTAAAGAACACAATTTATATAACATGGAGATTAG
>NJDP01000105.1 GCA_002254665.1 Desulfurococcales archaeon ex4484_58
AGTTCCAAGCTCTAGTATTTCTCTAGGCTCAAGTGTTAATTCCCTAATAGAGTATACCTCTCCATTAAGTGTAGAAATAGCTATTGGTAAATAACCATTATTAACTAAAACCTCCAAAAACAATAGGAAGGAATATGGATCTTTACACCAAAACCAAAACTCTATAAAATCTTTATTTAAAACTTTAACCATATTACAGGCTCTATACTCGTCAATACCATGTATTTTATTTTCTTTAAACTCCGCATATACAACAAGTCTTAACGAATCAAACTTTATAGATGTGGTATGGTTTTGCATTATTATCACTTAATTTCTCAAAGTGAACATTAATATTTATGGTATTTCTTATTTGCTCTTCACTATATAGTTTATCTAAACAGATAAAAATATCGTTTACATCGCATTCGTTAAAATATTCCCGTATAGCATAATCTAGATCCTCATATTCCCTCCATCGTTTCCTCTTATATCGATATCTAGGGTTTTTAATGAGTTTTATTTCAGTTAATAATCTATTAGTAAATAACAAGTACTGTGGCGGTATATTTGCATCACTAAATAATTTTCTATATATTCTATGGTAGGTTTCATATTGTGTTCTACTAACCAAGAATATTATTTCATTAATTCTAAATGATATTCTCTCTACTATTTTTGTAATAGTACTCATATCTAATCCTCCACTAAGTGTTGGATGATCACAAAAACTAGTCGTCAGTAGATCAAATATCACTTTATATCTATACATTATGTAGTACCTCTATTGCTTTATTCAAGTTCTTTTAAAAGTAAATATTCACCTAATATGAATGGTTTTCTAGGAATACTTTCTTCGATCTTTAATGTTCTATCTACTATACTAAAATAATAAGTTCTTTTATTACGAGGAGCTAAAGCTATATATGGCGAATGAGTAGTTATTACCACGTAGTTTTCCCCTATGTCTAATTCCTCGCTATTAGATAACGTCTTATCTAAGAATAACATAAATAGTACTTGTTGGAGCGGGGCTAAAGCTTCTTCTGGTTCTTCTATTATAATTAATTTCTTTTCATATTCTACATTCGATAAAAATGCTGCGACATATTTAAATAATAAAGCAGATGCTACTGAGCTAGAAATTGTTTCACGTTTAATCTTCATTTTATTCCTAAGATCACGCATTACTATCCATTCCATACCATAGTATGGTTCACCCATAACCTCGACGTCCAAGGGCAATAAATTTTCTATTGTGAGTTCTTCACCAAACCCTTTTATTTTCTCTAAAACTTCTTTCTTGGTAGTCTCCAATATGTTCATTATCTGGGAAAATTTAGATGTATCTAATCCTTTCTTTAGTCTAAGATAATTGTTTACAAACGATAAACCTAGCTCATTTAATAAATTTTCAAGTTGTTTACTAACTTTATTGAATTCTTCAATCATACTTCTTAAGTCAGATTGCCCCTCGATGGTGCTTTTCCAACCTTCGATATATCTATTTATTATTGACAATGTTTCTTCTGATTTTAACCAAGCTCTCAAAATTAAACGCGAATCCTCAATTATATCTAATAACCATTCCCCCGGATCATACTGTGTTCGATCATTATATATAACTTCGTAACTTATCCCAATAGATTCTAAATTAGGTTTCCATTTACCAAGACTTCTAGCGGTTATCGATTTAAGTGAGGCATTTAAACCTACAAATATAGTTGACTTATTTTCCTCGAATATAAGTTCTATTTTATTTCTAACCTTAAATGGAGAATCTCTTTTGCTTCTTTTAATCAGTAATTTAAGCAATGAACAAAGCCTCCAGATATAACTGTCTATTTTATATATCTATACTAATTTTTACACGTGTCTATTTATTTTTATTACTAATGGTTTGAGGAAAAACTTATATGAGATGCCGACTAAATTATATTTTTGTATAGAAAACTTTTAGGTGTTCATTTCTTGTATAGGAGTTCAGGTTCGATTAGACCAGTCATTCCTGTTCAACAAGTGAAAAAAAGTCTTCAAGACGATCAAGAACTCAATATAGTTATATCAAAGATATTATCTCTAGATCCGCCAAGCGCTAGGATGATCATTAGAGGGACGAGTATCACGGCTTATCGTAGAGTTCACGAAATAATAAGTGGTGTTCTAGATAGGATTCTTGATGATATACGTGGATTAAGAACTACTCAGCAGAAACAATTAGAGAGGGTTAGAAATAAATTGATCGAACTTAGTAAGTGTTTAATACTGGTTAATTATCAGGAGGCCAGGAATCAGATTAGTTCCGAATTAGCAAACTACTTAAAGGAGATAATTAATTTCGCTACCGACACTATAAGGAAAAGCAACAATATTAATACAATTGAATCTGTAATTTCACGTTCACGAACATTAATTGATGCATATGGTGTTTTAGTTTATAAATATGGTAGGAAGTGAAAAGGGAGAGGGGAAATATGTATGAGTAAAGTATCACCTACTATTAATCGTAATTTAAAAGGCATCATTAAATTCGATGTAGTATTTGAAAATACTACTGGTTTATTAATTAGGATGCCTACACACGCACAAGTATACCGTATTGGTGGAGCTGATCAATACCCCATGACTACCAGGAAGAGATACGGAGATAATATTGAATTAGAAGTTCCATTAATACCAGGTTCTAGCCTTAAAGGTAGAATGAGAAGTCTATTAGAAACTTCAATGAATTTACCACAATATACTTTAGACTATAAGATCTGGCAACATGTTAGAAATCCTAGAGGTATGAGTAATGAAGATCTATTAAAAGATATAGAGAATAGATGTATAATTGACGAGTTATTTGGATGGTCTGCTTTTAATTTTGAACAACTAGAGAAGATCGTCGGCGAAGTTAAGGGTATAAAGGATAAAGAGAAACTCCGAGAAGCTACTATGGAGTACTTCGAGAAATTAGCACCTACTAGATTACTTGTTGACGATTTTACGCCCACGGAGGAATGCATTAATAAATTAAATGCTACATCAATAGCTGATTTCTTAGAGGAAAAGATGGAAAACAGAATTGATAGAATTACTTCGGCAGCTGATCCTAGATCTATTGTACGTGTAAAACCCGGTATAGAATTCGGTGGATGTTTTAAGATCATGATATATGATATTGATCGCGATGTAATTAAAAACTATCTCAAAATACTAGCTAATGGTTTAAAATTGGTTGAAGAAACTTATCTAGGAGGATCCGGTAGCCGAGGCTATGGTAGGATCAGGTTTAGGAAAATACATGTTAGCGTATTGAAGATCTCTAATAAAGAGGGCAAAGATTTTGATCTAGATAAAACTAAGTTAAAGGAAGAGCTTAAAGAGTATAGTTCGGTTGACGAGTTACTAGATAAAATAGATGAACTTGCTAAAGAAATTGAAAATATATTGTTTGGCGAGTAATTGGTGTAATACTAATGTATAGCAGATTATACTTCGTCAAATTCAGGACTCCATATCATGTTGGCTGGAGAGAGATAAGAAGCATCATTGATCACACTACAATACTACGAGCACTAATATATATATCGAGTATCATCGGACTAGAAGGTTTTATAAAATACATTAAGAAAGGAAATTTAAGAGCAACAGCATTACTTCCATTAGTCAAAACTGATGAAACATATAGATTACTAACAATATTTCCTAGATTACCCTCAAAAGTAAAAGTTACGAAATTAGGTGTTAAATGGATAACACTAAGTGGTTTAAAAACATTATTAGATCATACAACAAAATGCATAAAAGATGAAGGAATATCATTTATTAGGGAAAAAACAGATTCTTCTTTGAAAATAACATGTTTTAATAGGGAACTTACACATGAAAAAGACCAATTAGAACTAAGTATTCTAAAAAAGAAAACTGACAAAAGCCCTACTAGTATCGTTGACTCTATGAATGGAAAAACAAAGTTTGTAGAAGAAGAACCTATATTTAAAGACATCTTTAGTTATAGGAATAGAATAGATCGGATAACAGGATCGGCTGATCCATTTATACTACTTGGGTATCTACCTGAAAACTTTCTATGGTTATACTTTAAATCAAACGAGGATCGCTTTAAAACAGTATTTGAACTTTTAAAGTTACTGGGCGAAATGGGATTAGGTGCTTATAGGTCTCGTGGTTGGGGCAGATTTTATCTAATCGAAGATCTGGACGTTGACCAGGGCGATCTAGAAGTTTTAGAAAAATATAGTGAATGGAACATTAACTCCTATAATGCATTATTAGGTTCAATGCTGTTTACCGAAGAAATAATAGATTTCAATAAAAGCTACATATATTTATCACGTATAGAAGGTAGATCGGGTCCCTCAAACAATGAGTATATCTTACCAACAATAAATGTAGCCGATGTCGGTAGTATAGTCTTTCTCAAATATAGACCAAAATACGTTGTTACTGAGATCACTACTTCATATCCATACAAACCAATAATCATATTTAATCCAGTAGTTATCGGAGGGGTTTCTTAATTGATTCTTAAAAAGATCAAGTTACAATTAAAACCATTAACACCCATACATGTATGGAGTGGTGAAGAACTGATCTATGGATTAGATGTTATCGACAGAGATAATAAACTATGTATTATTGATTTTGAGAAATTACCTCACGAGTTGCTAGAAGAACTTGTCAGGGTCTCCAGTAATAGAATACCTGATCTCTTGTATAAATATAGGGATCGCATAGTATGTAAAGAACTATTAAACGCTGACAGTACGTTGAATGAAGGCTCTCGTATAAAAGCCATATCAAGTACTTTAATACCAGGCTCTAGTCTTAAAGGATATATCCGTACAGCAATAATATATGATTTGCTAAATAAATTAGGTAAAACCACTATAATTAACAAATTAAATTCAGGAATAGACCTCAGTAAACCTCCAAAAAATGTATCTGAGGGATTAGAAGGAGCATTACTACGTAAACCTAGACCTAAAAGAGCTGGTGGTTTCATTGATCTACTACAATTAGTACTAGTATCGGATCCCAACATAGCTGATTATAATTTACTAATTAAAAAATTCATTGTATATGAGATTCTTGATAATAGGTTGAAAAGCATCGGCGAAAACCACGTAATAGCGTTGACCAATGGGTTCTTAAAATACATGATCACTATAATCAAACCCTATAATAAAGAATCTATTAGGAAAATTGATAGAGAAAGACTTATCCAACAAGATATTGATAAATTAAACGAAATAAATAGGATAGATCTTATTAAATCTCTTAAATCATTTGGTTGTAGTATTCTATCTAATGAAATAGAATTAGTAAATAAGATCCCAGAGTTAAGAAACTATCTATATATGCTTAATAACTGGAAAGATAAATACTGTGGAGAGAATATAGAGAACTGTGTGATTGCGAGAATAGGTTTCATGACTGGTCATTTAGCTAAAACTATATTAAACATTGTTAGACAATATCATCTAACTCTCTATAAAGAGATACTTGCTTACATGACTAGACAGGTAAAACGTGTATGGGATTCTAGAACCATTAAATTAACCACTTTTGATCAAAAATTAGTAGGTATTGGATGGTGTGAATTATGTCTCCAAGAGAAGTAGATATCTATGAAT
>NJDP01000106.1 GCA_002254665.1 Desulfurococcales archaeon ex4484_58
AAATCCTCCAAAACTTCCTGCAACATAATCTGCGAATTGGATACCAACACTGTGATGCGAATATTCTAAATTTAGACTATCCTTTATATGAGAATAATGTTGAAGCTGAGAAGAAACTAGTTGAGATTGGTAGAAAATATGGTATGAGGATCCTTGGACCAAACATATTTGGTTACGTCTATACACCCTCTAGATTAAACGCTACTTTCGGGCCTAAAGACGTGTTGAAGGGGCCTATAGCATTTATTACTCAGAGTGGTGCTCTGGGAATAGCTTTAATGGGATGGACTATTATGGAGGAAATTGGTTTATCAGCTGTTGTTAGTATGGGTAATATGGCTGATCTAGATGTTATTGATGTATCAAAGTATCTAGCAGATGATCCAAATACACGTGTAATAACTATTTATCTAGAAGGATTAAAGACTGGTAGTGGTAGGAGATTCATTGATGAAATGAGTAGGATTACCCGTAAAAAACCAGTGATCGTTATAAAAGCTGGACGTACACAACGTGGTATGATGGCTGTTGCGAGCCACACTGGTAGCTTAGCTGGTAGTGATCAATTATATAATGCAGCATTTAAACAAGCAGGGATTCTTCGTGCATATAGTGTTGAGGAAATGTTTGATTGGGCACGTGCACTAGCTACTCAACCGATACCGCGTGGTGAAAAAACGATCATCATAACTAATGGTGGGGGTGTAGGAGTACTAGCTACGGATGCTGCTGAGGAACATAACGTCCCCCTACTAGAGCCTAGCATGGAGTTAAAGAGTAGATTAAAAGAAACTATGCCATGGTATGGTAGTCCACGTAACCCAGTCGATCTAACTGGTGGAGCCGTTGTCGATAACTATATGAGAGCATTAAAAATAGCTTATGAATCAGATGAGGTAGACAATATTGTTCTACTCTATTGTAGAACAGCTATACTTGATCCAAGGGACCTAGCTAAGGCTGTTATCGAAGTATATGATGAATATAGAGATAGTGGTAAACCATTATTAACAGCATTTGTTGGGGGTATCGATACACGTGAAGCTATAAGATTATTAAATAGAAACGGTATACCATCCTATCCAAGCCCTGAAAGAGCAGTTTCTAGTTTAGCAAAAATAATTGAATATAGAAGATACCTTGTCCGTACACATGTTTTAGAAACAACCACAATTAAAACATAACTACCTAATCCTAGTTCCAGGTTTAACTGGTTTATCTGTCGTTAAAAGTATTGGTACACCATCCTCATCAGCTGCTAATAACATTCCTTGACTAGTCTCTCCAAAGATCCTCTTAGGTTTAAGATTAACTACAACAACAATGTGTTTACCAATTAATTCTTCTGGTTTATACCATTTAGCTATACCAGCAACTAACTGTCTCTCACCAAGTTCACCTAGATCAACTATGATCTTATACAAATTATCACTACCTTTAATCCTATCAACAGACTTAATCACACCAACCCTTAGATCAATCTTCATAAACTCGTCAAAACTTATCTCATCAACCACTATAATCCCACCCTATAATTTATTAGAGACACCCACATGGTATTTTCATAGAGAAACAAAATATAATCTTTAACCCGTATAGCTCATTATTATTAGATTAAGAATTTATTACCGAGGAGAAGTTCTTACTATGTTTAGAGAATATGATTCGATCATTGTTAGACTAGGGGAGTACATGGTTAGATATGGTAGTGGTTATCGTTTATTTTTAATTAATAGATTACGTGATAGTATAGTTAAGGTTTTAAAGAAAAATAATCTGCATGGAAAAGTAGAGGTTGTCGGGGATTCACGTATAGTAATCTCAGATATTAATAGAGAATATATAGAGAAGTATAAGGAAGTATTGGTAAAAGTGTTTGGTATCTCAAGTATCAGTTTAGCAGTTAAGAGGAAGTATAGGTTTAAAGAAATACTTGATGCTCTTGATAAACTTATTAAACATCATATGATAGATAGCTTCAAATTAATTGTAGAAGGAGAACCGGGGTATGATAGGTCTTTTTTAGTAAAGATCCTATCAACTAAGCTTATTGAAAAATATGGTTTAAGAGTCGATCTATTAAATCCAGACAAGACCTTCTATATAGAGATTCGTGATGGAAACGCTTACATTATGGATGAAGTCTTGAGGGGTTTTGGTGGTTTACCATTTGGTGTTGAAGGATGTCTAGTAACACTTGTTTCTGGTGGTGTAGATTCTGCTCTTGCTGTCTGGTATTTATTAAAGCGAGGTGTAAACCCCATACTTGTATATATTGATCAGGGCTCGTATTGGAGTAGCGAGGCTCATAAGAGATTCTATGAATCACTAGAGTATATCAGGGAATGGGTTGCATGGGATCATGTAAAACTATATATTGTAAAAAATATGGGAGACCTGATTGCTAGAGCTGAGATACCCGATCGATTGAGATGTTTATTCTGTAAAGCAACTATGTATAGGATCGCTTCAATAATAGCTGATCGTGAGAATTGTAAGGGTATAGCTACCGGTGAAGCCGTTGGACAGGTTTCTTCACAGACACTATCAAACTTATCGATTTTATCTAAAACCATAGATAAACCAGTATTTAGACCATTATCGTTTATGGATAAACTCGAAATAATAGAAATGACTAGAAAACTTGGTTTTTCAAAATTATCCCGTAATGTCGGGTCTTGTAGACTTAAACCAGAAAAACCCGAGACAAATGCTTCTTTAGAAGATTATCGTATACTCTTAGAGGTTTTAGATAAATATAATGATGTATATAGAGATTTTGTTGATGAAAGTATTGTTAAATATATTTGATCCTTTTATCTGCGAGTCTATTTTCTAGATCATTTAATATAAAATCATCTCTTTCTACTGGAAGCTCTTTTTCAACTAATTTAGTAAGCTTAAAAACTAGTTTTTTACCCTCTAACAACGTCTTATTAACAATATCTATGAATTCTTCTACTCGCTCATCATTAATAAATACTTTATTATCAACCTTAATTAATTGCGTAACCTTAATACCACTCATCAACTCTAATATGATCCCCTTACTACGATTAATAGATAATATACCACTATGTTTAAGCCCTGCAATACGAGCTAATTTAAGTATCTTAGATGTATAGCTAGGTTTACAAGTCGATACGTGTATAATGGGTCCAGTAACGTTTAACCACAATCTACGAATAACTGGTTTATCAACCACGTCATAGAAATCCTTTAATGTGATAGGCTCATGTTTCTTAAAAACAATACTTGTCTCTTCTCTACTCCATGGATAGGTTGAATCACTAAATACTATTCTACCACTACAACTACTGAGAGTATATACGTTTTTATCCATATTGAGCCTTATAAGAAGCGGAAGCAGATCCTCATCTAAATACCCAATCTCAAGATCTTCCCATAATCTATTCCAGAATTCTTTCTTTCTCACCATCCATTCATTAATATTTATAAGCAATCTCTACAAGACCCCAGAAACTAAACTATGTATGTGATATAGCTATTGATCTAATTATATCACTTACATCTTCACATTTATCAGCAGTCATCTCTAAATCATCTATTAACTCCTTATACAATAAACAGTTACATGCTTCTTTTTCATTACATAGTTTATAGATGTATCTTAATGCCTCCATTCTTAGATCATCGACTCTCTCCTCTAATTCTTCAATAACATGTGATAATTTGATCGCTTCACACGGGTCGCTGATTAAGTAGTTGATCGAATCCTTTATGTGTTCAACGGATCTCTTAATATTTTCAATTATATTCTTTATTACTGATATTAAAGTGTCTGGTAATTCATACTTTAATTCAATCATTAACTTTAATCTTCTAGCTGAAGCTTTAGCATAAGCTGCTATATCGTCGTTTCCAAGAATAAGTCTTAATAAATCCTCACGATCCATTGGATGGATTGTTCCACGGCTCAGCTCCTCGATCAGATCTCTCTTTATCCTATCTGCCTCTTCTTCTTTCTGATTAACCAAAGTATATTCTTTCAAAGCATTCTCGTAGTCTAGCTTCTGGAGAAAATTAACCATACTATCTAGGTGATTTATAACCTCTATAACCGTACCTATATGGTCCAAGCTCTTCAATATAACTCTACGTTCTCTTTTACTCGAAAACCATGTCCATGTACTCATTATAGATATGCACCTCTTAAGTATAACTTTATATACGTGAGTTAATATCTATTAATACCACTATCTAGTCATATGATCAAAATGTAGGAATAACATTATAGAATCAACAATATTAATATATGGTTTTTCCAAATCAATATTATACACTTCGATAACAATCACGATCGAAACAAACATTATCATTTACAATTAAGCGGATACATTATACGAGTATGTAGATTAAAACTTGACTAAAAAATCTTAATGTAGTGTTATAATTGAGTCCATATAGCCGTATATTTATTATTGATATGGCGGTCGTTTGATTTAGCGTATTGATCGTGATCTTAGAGATTAAATATTTATTATGAGATCACTAAGTGTGATAATGAGATTAAAAATTAACTATACTATTAGAGATCACTTATTTCATAAAAGGAATTCAAACTCGATTTTAATGAGGAGTATAACATGAATGTTTCAAAAAGAATGTCGAGCTATGAACATTATAGAGATTTGCTTCAAATATATTTACAAAAGTTCTTAACTTACGAAGTACTGACTATAACGATCTTCATTGCATTTATCCAGTTTATAATAGTTTTGAATAATATTTTGAATTATGTGATCCAATTACTGAAGCTATGGATACTAATTCTAGCTTTTAAAATATCATTAATACTTCTAATGGTATTCTTATTTATGATCCTAGTCTTTCTAGGAATAACAGCTTTTAGAACATATATAGAATCCTATTCATTAGAAATCTTGATCGGCTCGATCCCATGGATTATGGAATATGTCGAAAAAGATCTTATATCGAATAGGAAAATTCACGGACTCCCTGCACTATTATATAAATATACAACAAGATTATATGATCCACGTAGAGGGAGAAGAATTAATGTTTTCATAACATCGACTATGATAATCCTCTATTTAATAGCGTTAACCCTATTAATATATGGAGTATACACAACAATAACTTTCTGAGAGATCTTATAAAACATTATTAATATTGGATAATACTACTATAGAATAAGGTGTTTTGAATAATAATGAAAAATGATGATATGAACTTCACCAACATGTTTTCTCATAAAAACGGATCAGAGCATTATCTGTCTCGTTATAATAGAATATAAGCCATAACAACTGTTCTCGGAAACTTTTAGATTTGATAATAATTAAACATGATCATTTATAATTCCTAGTATTGTAATGATGAAACATTATTATTCTTTGACGACATGCATAATATTGACATATATACCAAATATTACTTTAGTGCCTGATATTATAGGTTGTAGCTAGGTTGTCCCCCTTGTATGGTGTAGTGTTTTCAAGTAAAGACCCAGCTGGTTCAGGTATTGCTAGGTATATAGTCGATTACTATGGTTTGGAGCCGAGTAGAGATTGTATCAAGGCTATAAAATGCTATGTTGGTGAAAACTTCTATTTAGCTGGTTTCGAAG
>NJDP01000002.1 GCA_002254665.1 Desulfurococcales archaeon ex4484_58
TATGGCTTCTAAACTGGTTCTCTTGGGTAGTTGAGCGTATGGATTATAAGATGCATGTTCATGCATTCTTAAAGGCCAATATGCTAGGTCTTCACGTGTATAACCATACGTATTCATGTATAGTCTAGCGACCATAGCGTTTAAACCAGTAAAACTCACACCATAGAATACCTCATACTCCATATCAGCTGCTTGTGCAAGTGCACGTGTAGCCTCAGCAGTTAATCCCTCAGTAAGCTTCTCAACGCCACCAACAGCAACTATATCGGCTAAACCAGATTTCACCAATGAATAACCAGCATATATAGCTGCTCCACCTGAGCCACAAGCAGCTTCTACTTTAAAAGCTGGTATTCCACGTAAACCACTATAATCAGCTAGTAATGCAGCTAAACTATCTTGTTCCATTAACACACTTGATGTCATGTTACCTATAACTAATGCTTGAGGTTTAACATTACCAGAATCCTCTAAAGCTTTAATTAAAGCCTCTACAAACAATTCACGTGCACTCTTATCATAGAACCTACCAATCTTAGTCATACCAACTCCTACAACAAATACTTTATCCATATAACCACCTAAACTAGAACACTATATAATGAAGATAATAGGAGTATTAATTAAAAGATTTACCTATCCAGCCTATAGATAAACGAACAGTCCTCTCCCTTATAATATTTTTAACTTAATAAAATATGAAGGATAAGGAGAGAGATGGAGGTATCGATTAAATATTGACAAGCACTTATCTAAAAGATCAACTAGTTAGATATGTGGTTAGAAAAGCACTTGATCTACCGATCGATGACATAGAACTACAGAGAATAGTTGGTTCAACGCAATACCCAATTATGAGGAAAGTTGTAGGGTATATTACTAGGAGACTAGTTATTGAGAAAAACCAGCATCTTAGATGCGGTTTATGTAATAAAGGCCCATTTACCAAGAGAGGATTATACTTGCACTTAATGAGGGTTCACAAAGAAGATATATTAAAAATGATCGATGAAAAATATGCTGAATATAGCAAGAAACAATTTTTCCCTAGGGGTGGAGTTTCGTCATAGAACTCTACTCGGAACTGGAGTCTCCGGACATCCAATAATATTTAATTAGAAACAACTATTATTAACTATTTTCTAGGTAAGCTTCATCTCTATTACGATATGATATTTAATTTTATGAGTCTTCATCTCCTCAACAGCGTGTGCAGATACTGCTACATAATCTCCCCTAACAACTTTACCAGTCACGATCGTTGGTTGTATATAGTATAGTGCATAGGGAATAGCTACTCGCGTCAAACTTACACCTGATCCTTCACTAACTATAGGATCAACTCTGATCCACCCCCATGGAGGGATATATGTTGATACCCATCCATGTCCACCCCCACCTATAAAATCTATAATAATATATCCATTTGCTTCTACATCTCTATACCTATACTTTTGATCTATAAATACGTAGCCTATCTCTAAATAACTAGGTATACCCTTTGATCTTAGGAAAGCTATTAATAGGTTCGATTGATCATCACAATCACCAGCACCCTCTGCAATAACCTCCCATGGATAACGTGGTGGTACTCTCGTAGAATAAACTACGTTATCATCGATCCACGATAGAACACTTAAGAGGAAAGCAAGTGGATTAGATGGTCTTAGTACACGCTCTATATACTTATTTACCAGTTTGACTAGTGGATGTGTATAGTTCCATAATCGAGTTATATTTGTTAATCTCAGATCACCAATACTCTTTAATTCATTCCATCCACCAGCTCTATCAATTAACCTATATGGATTATCTACTAGATAAAAATCGGATATACTAGTTTTACGCTGTGATAAATTAACTGATACATAATACGTTACTCCAGCCTCAACTGTTTCACCCGGTGATAAGCTACTATTCATGAGTGGAGCATTGATTATCAATGTTAAGGAATCATTTTCTCTCTTTATAGTATAATTATACTCAGTATGGTCAACCCACGTTTTTACATCATAAACTCTTTGATCACTAGTATTTATAGGATAATCAAAATACAATAGATCAGTCTCATTTATATTAAGTGGTTCACTCCCTTCATTCGTTATATTTCCATATATAGATAACGATACATTATATATTTCGTATAACAAAATACCACGTTCAACCATAACACTATATCCGTAATTGCTATTAAAATCCATATTTGCAGATGAGAATATATTTACTACAATTATTAATAACAACAAAGATCTACACATTTAATCCACCGTAAAACAATCTACTAAGTTCATTAGAATAAACATGTTATTCTAGCTATTAATGTTTTAGATGACTCTATTAATATTTGTTAGAAAAAAAGAGATTTATAGTTAATTATTTTTTCCAATAATGCTCTACGTATAATCAATTAATTGTACATCATATAAACTATTCAAAGCTATAATTAATGGCTCTTTAACTTCATTTAATTCTACTTGTATTTCTTTACTCATTCTATTAGCTAAATCCTCCACAGTATGTTCTCCATCAGATATTAACCATACATAGTATACGAGAGCTGATAACTCATATATTTCCTCTTCACTCTTAGCTACATAGAATTTCTCGTCTTGTTCACCTATAAATACTCCTTTACGTATTGGTTTTTTATCCTTTAAATCCTCCCAAAGCTTAACTATATCTAATTCCTCATTAGCACTAGGCATTTTTCAGTTCACCTCCTACCCCTAAACCTTCTACCCCTCATAGGTCTTCTACGATAATTCTCCTCCGGAGCTGATGGTTCATCTTCTGGTATCTCATCTGGTTTTGGTGCTTCTGAATCCTCTAATATCTTAACCTCTGTTGAACGACCAATATTCAACTGTACTTTTCCACGAAAACTACTAGTCCAAGCACCATGTATCTCTACAGCTTCACCCTCCTTTAATGAACCAGCTTTACTGCCCCAGAGTGTTGTCTGTACTCTACCACTCTCATCTCCAATTATAGCATTACTTATAGTACGTATTCCTCTACGTGTATTAATCGTTCTTGGAGGAGAGGCTTCGATAACTCTCCCCTTAACACTTACGTTTTCACTATGGGGTTTGAGATCGATTATTTTAGTTACGGGTTTAGATTCTTTCTCGGATTCGTTCATTACGGATTTCGACTCCTACGATATAGATATGGATAGATATGTATCTTTAGGGTTTATAAATTAATTGGTTAAATAATATGAATAATTTCTTCGGTTAAATAAAACACCTAGCAATTTCTACACAAGACAAATAATGACAACGACACCAATATACTTAGATTCTCAATATGTCTTTGTCTTTAATAGATCTAGATAACATAATTATTCCCAGTATTAATGCTATCACGGATATAAAGACAATGTATATCATAGGGTTTATTGTATTAGGTCGTCTAGTACTATTTTTATTTGCATCGTCTATAGGTTCGATAATCATTCCTATATCATAGCTTAATATTTCACCATTAGACCCGTTAATTACGAATTCTTCGTAAACCTTACCATTCCTAAGATACAATTCAATGCTATATAATTTAATTACACCACCACTAGTAATAACATATTTTTCTATGAGGTTGTTCAGGATTTTCTCACGTGATATTTCGTCTCCATACTTAGGTTTCAATTTCTCATATACTATATTAGCTGCTTTCTCGCGTGAGATACTAGGTTTTATCTTTATTCCACCTAACTTTTTATATATATGCTCCAACAACTCTAGATCATTATAATATGTTATACTTATCGACGAATAGTCATAAACGTACTTTAAATATGCTTTGATAAGCCCAGATGAAACCTCGCCTTGTTCATTTCGTGTTAAGAATCCTATATATTTACCGTTATAGAGTATTGTATAACTTGATAAATATAATTCCATTTCTTCCTGTTTACTTGTATAGTTATTATCAAGCTTTAGTTGGAAACCTAGTCTACGCGCTCTATCCATACTCTTCAAGTACTCTAGTTTTATTTTATTGATTAAATTGATCCATTCACTGATACTAGTAGAGTGTTTCGTTAAGTCTGGGATATTTATAGTTAATCCATTAAAGATAAATTTGTTTGTTTCATAATCAAAGAAAACTCTTGTAGTTATTGTGAAATTCCCTCTATCTTTTAATAAAATAGTGTATCCTTGTAAACCTAATTCAAGATTCCATTTGTCCTTATCAATGATAAGCTCTATATTACTATTACTAACTATTGTATCATATATAATGGGATAATTATTTTCTAAATATTTCAATACATAGCTTACTAATTGATTCTCTAATGAAGGATCTATGTATACGCTATAGTCTCCTCTATATAGCATCCATCTACAATTTTGTTTTTCACAATAATCAGCTATAATGTTAAACCTTGTATTACCATATATGTAATCGTAATAAATATAGTATCTCCAATAACCCTCACTATATATAGATGATGTCACGATAGTATATTCTATGGCTTCCGGTAACGACTTATCATATTCTATAGCCGTTTTAATAACATCAATTAGAAACTCATCCTCGAGAGGAGCTAATATTTTGGACAACCATCCTATAAATCCTCGTCCTTTCCAATCATCCGGGTAATGGTATGTTCCATTAAATCTATAAGCCCACAACCATGTATCGACTTGATCCTTGATTATTGGTGTCTCATTTATTATTTCTCCTGCACTATTACAACCATTCATTATAACTACCGGGTAATTGACTAGTCGCCTTAGTTTGGATCTCGTATGTAACCTCGATAGCAGAAACTCCGACTCCCAATGGACATTGGATACCAGTATATTTACTACATGTCCATTGAAGCGGAAAGCTATCGCCGGGTAAAGTTTTTAACTTGTTTTTAAATAATAAGCCTTGATAAGTTTTTGGATCGCTATGTCCAAACACATAAAGTATCCCATTAGACGGTGCATTAGTAAAGGTATTAAATAATATATTCCTTAACCACTTCTCATCCCTATTATGGTTATATATTAAATCATATACGAAAGTTTTCGAGACCTCTTCTTTCGTAGCACTTAATTCGTTAATAAATCGCTCATATAACTTGCGAGCTCGTGTAAAGGGAAGCTCTTCGTTCGCGGAAAATGTAGCACAACCTGACTCGTACCATCCACCGTCTATTCCTATAAGAAATGAATATTTAGGCAATACTTGGGCACTAATACTTTGCGGAATATACGATACACTACATACTAGAAGGAATAAGAATACTAATCCATATATAGAGAATTTTATATTTTACACCTATTTTTTTCTAAACAGACTTGTATAAAAATTTTTCGTTATCGATTAAAACAGTATTGTTTTCAATTATGAATTAATAGATTTCATACTATTAATTAAAGCTTAAATCAATCAGGTTTCAAATACATTAGTAATGTTGTTTTCTTGTAACTATAAGTTGTAATATTAATCTATTATTATTAAGTATAACAAAAATATTATTGCGGAGTATTAGGTAAATATGTATATAAGTGCTAATGCTACTGCTATAATTGATGATATCAATTGTATTTAGATCGATAGAGCGAGAAGATACCGTTTAGTACATATTTATGTTAATTATCAAATAGCTAACAATATATGCAAGGCTAGTCTATGGTATTTAATTTATAACCTGAGATAAAAACAGCTCCTCCATGCAGTATTGTAGAGTATGAAATCAAATGGCATAGATATTAGTAATGTTAATATAAAATAGGTAAATACTACTTTTCTAACCTCATCTATATTATCGGGTAGATCTTTTCCGATTACTTTTCTCGATATACTCAATAGTAATTTCTTAAATCTAAGTGGTAAAGGAATTATGAAAGATGATTGTTCTCTATACTCTCTATATTCATCGCCATATTTCTTCAATAAATCTACTTCTTCAGATAAAGCTTTGTATATGAGTGTATAGAATAGAATCGTGAATGGTAGACCGGGTGCGGGTATTTTAGTAAATGGTGATACACAATACATTGAGTCTAGTGCGAAGGATAGATAAAACCATAATATATAAGCTAGATACTGTGGGTGTCTAATATACTTATATAATCCAGTCTTGATCAAACCTTTTCTTTCAACATAGTATTGTATCCATGTAGTTGTTGAAAAACCTAGTATTAAGCCACCAATTATTACTAGTATCGAGAATATTATTTGTAAAAAGATCGTATCTAATCCGAGAATAATAGGTATTGATAATATAAATATAGGTAGTAGAAATACTGTTGAACCGAGGGTAAGAATATATGCTTCACCAGTAATCATTACTAATGGTAACCATATACTTCTTAAAATCCCTGCTCCACCGAGTAATGTCATGTATAATGCAAAGTTTCCATAGGTTGGGAGGAAAAATAATATTGAACCAAATACGCTGATCCCAGCTCGTCTAACCATATACCCAATAATTATTAATAAGATTGAAACAATGAACATGAAGAAACAAATCTCTGATATAAGAATCCTTGACTCTACTCTATTCAACGACGGATTTAAGAATAGATTGTTTAGAATATGAGGTAAAACAAATATTGTAAAAAACATTGATAAAGTAAATATTACCGATAACGTTATTGATACAGCTAAGTATACATAGTTTCTCAAACTCATTATATAACTCCTAACTATTTACTCACAATACCCATTTTTATATGGATAAAGTTTTAAGTTTATTTTCTCTTTTCACTCTCCCAGCTTATCTTTAGGCTCTCATCTAAATCTACATAAACCTTTACGCCAATCCTCAACACCCTGATCCTACCGATTCTACCATAACGTTTAACTTTGATCCTATCTACAAATACTTACTCTTTTACTATTCAAAATAAACACCATACAAACAGTTATTTGCCCTACTATATAGAACTATTATTTAATACTTTAATATTTAGCATAGAAATACCGTGTTATTTCTAAATACAACTCTATATTTGATCCTTTAATATACCTATTAATTCATTGATACAACTAGTTATTGAGTATCCACACCAGTATAGATGAGAATAATCTCTTGTTTTATCGCTACATCCGAAACCCTTTATTCCGGGTAAATAGTTGTTAAGTATAGTTGCTATTCTTGATTCTAGATCATCTTTCTCCTCAACGATACGATAATATATTAAGACTATTTCTGTATTAGGATTTGATAATAGATAATCTATGTGCCAAAATAATTTCTTTTCACGACGTAAATGCCTATTTATCCTAGCTCTTAAACCACCGGGGCCCCGTGCAGAACCTACATAAATATAAAAACCTCTGTTTATTCTGAACTTTCTACTCCTAGTCTCTACTACTATATCTCTACAAACAGCTATTACTAGTAAATACACACCACTCCTACCCGGTATATTATGTTCAGTCTTCATAGCTCCTATTATCCCTCATTATACGATAAGAATTAATTATTTAGTAATACAATATTTTATCTCTAGATGAAGAGCCCGGTTTTCAGCTGATAAATGATGTGGAGTTGCTCAGCGGATTATAGAAACCTATTTACCCCATTAACTTTTCTAATATATAGTTAGGTATATAATGAGGTGTATAGAGTATCTTAGAATTGTTTGTTGAGGTTGATGATGGTGAGTCAAGCGATCAATAGTTTACTTGCTAATACTAGCAAGTTTGTAGAAGAGTTAGCTAAGCCTTTTGTTGGTAGAGAAGAAGAAGCTCGAGTGCTTGCTCTAGCTATTATCTCTGGTGAACACGTAGTATTAATTGGTGAACCGGGAACTGCTAAATCAGCACTCGCACGTAGAGCTGCTGAGTTGATAAATGCTCGTTTCTTCAAATATCTGTTAACAAAATTCACTGAACCAGATGAATTATTTGGTCCACTAGATATTACTGCTTTGAAACAAGGCAAGTATGTTAGGATCACTAAGAACAAATTACCGGAGGCAGAGATCGCTTTTATAGATGAAATCTTTAATGCCAACTCTGCTATATTAAATATGTTCTTAACAATAATGAATGAACGTATATTGTATGATGGATATAATGAGATAAAAGTCCCGTTATGGACTATGATCGCTGCAAGTAATAATGTACCAGACGAGCCGGAGCTTCAAGCATTATATGATCGATTCCTATTTAAACACTTCGTTAAACCTATTAGTGAAGATAAATGGGCTGAACTATTAGATGCTTCTTGGAAGATAGAAGCTGGATTGTACGAGAAAGCTGAACCAGTTCTCTCAATGGATGATATTAGGAGATTAAATAAGCTATTATATGAGGTTAACCTTGAACCTATTAAGGAGAAGCTCTTAAAACTATACGCTATATTCGAGGATCAAGGGATACATATTACTGATCGTAGGAAGGGGAAAGCTCTTAAAGCAATAGCGGCATCTGCATTAATCGATCAGAGGCTTGTAGCTAAAGAAGAAGATCTATTCATACTTAAACATATAACACCTAAAGATGCTGATGAAATGGAACAAACCTACGCTATTCTACTCGACGAGATCAAAGCTACCGAGAAACATTTAAGAGAACTAGCGGAGATCGAGAGAAATGCTTCCGAAGCTAAAGCATATATTGCTAAGGTAAGCGACTTTGATCCTAGACTAGTCGATTATCTACGTAGTTTTGAAACTGTACGTGAAAGAGTTAGACGTATCGCTGAAGAAACTAGTGATGATGTTGTTAGACAGAGAGCACTTGATGTATTGAGCGAGATTAGTGAAGTTATTGATATGATCAAGCGTAAATTCATGATTTGAGGATGGAGATATGGTTAAGCCCCCAGTTAAAATAATCGTTAAAGAGAAGCTTAAAGGGGTTATTGAAGGGATCGACTATGAAGACCCTGTTGTAAAGTATAGAGGCTCTAAAGTTTTAAGGATAACTAGGCTTGTAGCTGAGAAAGAAGTTAATATTCCTCTCTCAATGGCTATTGATGTATTTTATTCATTCTATCTACCAATGCCTATACTTAAATCAATTAATGAGTTACCACAGGATAAAAGATACAATTACCATGTGATAAACTCATTGCTAAGATCCAGTTTTATACATGAGATACGTAGTAAAACGATAGTTGATGGTTTGATGAGTAGTATTGCTGCTAGTATATTCTTAGCTGAATTAAAAAAGCTAGAATCCTCTAAGAAAATAAGTAGTCAAGATAAAAACGAGAAAGGAGGAGAGGAAGGAGAGGAAGTTAGGAAGGATGTTGAAAAAATAGTTTCTAATCTTGCACGTGATATTGATAATATTAAGAAACTAAGAACTTTGATCGAGGGCGAACAACCTGGTAGTGTTAGTATGGTTGCATATGAAGAATATGGCCCGGAACTCATAAGACTTGCACGTAACCTCGAAGTTAAGAAGATCCTCGATATACTACTAGGCATAAAGCCGTGGACTATCAATATTTCCGAGAAGAAACAAAGATTTAAACATGGAGAGATAGTTGGTTATGAGATCGGTAAAGATATTGAACGGATAGTACCCTCAATACTCGCTTTACCGGATGAGCTATTCTACTTAAAATTACTTGAAGGGAAACTATTACTTTACCAGAAATTATTAAGTCAGGGTAGAGGATCACTTTATGTTTTACTAGATAAGAGTGGATCGATGGATGGAATGAAGATGATTTGGGCTAAAGCAGTTGCTTTAAGCTTATATATGAGAGCTGTTAAAGAGCGTCGTGAATTCTATTTTAGGTTCTTCGATAGCGTACCTTATCCTTTAGCTAAAGTTGATAAACGTCCACGTGTCAACCAAGTACTTAAACTTATAGATTACATCGCTAGGATCAGGGGTAGTGGTGGCACAGATATTACACGTGCAGTCATAACTGCATGTAACGATATACGTAGTGGTAGTGTTGGTTCAACAAACGATATTGTATTGATAACTGATGGAGTTGATCGTATTGCTGAACAACTAGTTCAACATAATCTACGTAAAGCGAATGCAAGACTTATAACGGTAATGGTTCTCGGAAATAATAAGAATTTGAAAAACATATCCACTAAATACTTTACAGTAACTAAGCTTACACAAAAGAATATACTCGAAGTTGTTGAAGCAGATTAAAACTTTTTACCCATAAATTTTCCTCGAAATAGTTTTATACCTATATCTATAGTTAATACATTCACTTGAACACACCATATTTTGTGGCGATGATATATTGTCTAAACGTCAGGTAATCGATCTATTTATAAACTATGTTCGTGAAAATAGAGAGTCATTATTTGAACGTACACCCGAGGATGTTGTTAAAGAAGTAATGGATATGGTTAAACGTTACGGTGAATTTGTTAAATATTATTTAAAACTTCATTGGAAGGGAATAGAGCAACTATTAAGTGATCCAAGCAAGTTGTTAGAAGAGATCAAAGAATCTGATCAAGAAGTATATAATATCATAACACAACACCTAGACTGGTTCTATAGCTTCATAGATAAACTATATAACGAGCTTAAAAACCATCTTAGCTAATTTTTCTCGATAGACAGATATATCTTCAGTAAATATATTGTTGAAAACAAGTTTATGAACGCTGAGAATACAAAACTATTAGCTGGACCAAGACCGGTATATAAATAACCAGCAAGTATAGTTACAGTAGCCATGCCAATATTCTCAAACATTCTCTGAAAACCAGTTACACGCCCCCTGATCTCTGGTGATAATATTTTTGTTAATAATGTAGATATCAATGGCCATATAACAGTATTCCCAATAGCGCCAACTATAACAGCTGAACGCATAATTAATGGGTCATATAAGCCATAATATCCCGGTATAGCTATCATTAATTGAGAAATCGTAATTGACAAGCCGCCAATTAGAGCTATTTTGAATCCATCTAATCTAGTTGAAAACCCAAATATTAGTGATACTAAAATCATAGTTGCTGTTATTAAGCTATTCAATAAACCCCATTCAGTTTTTGTTGAGCCTAGAACCTCTACTACATATATAGAGCCGTATGTAAACCAAACAGCTACTCCGAGCTGGAATAAGAAGCCAGAATATATGAAGATCTTTAAAGCATTTTTTAATTCAACCCTATAGTTTCTCAACTCTAAAATAAAGTTAGAGACTCTTACGCGCTTGTTTATAGTTATTGTTTCACGTAAACCCTTCATTCTCAACAGTAAAACGATCAAACTTATAGTTCCAGATATGATAAAACCTAATCTAACACCAGTCAATCCATATATGTCATATAGGATACCTCCAATAATAGGCATAAATAAACCGGGTATACTGGGTATGGCTTGTAATAATAGGAAACCCTTTAACGTCTTATCCCTTGGTAGAGAATCCATTATTATAGCGGAGAGTGCTGGTTGATAGAAGTGGGCAACTTCATCTATAACCCATATAATAGCTAGTTGAAACCAATCATTAACGAAAGCATATGCGTATTGTGTGATAACTATGATTGAAGTACCTATTAATATAGTCTTTACTCTACCAATATAATCGGTCAATAATCCCCCAAATACTATCGACCCGGCTAAAGCATATAATCCAATTGATCTGATATAAGCTATTATAAGATCAGAAGCACCCAATGCTTTAGCATAGAGGAAGAAAAAAGGGATAACTAGTGAACTACTTAAACCAAATAAAAACCATGAGAGAGCCATAACTCCTACATTTCCACTAAATATTTCTCTTAATTCACTAAGGCTCTCTGAAAATACCAATCCAAATCCTCCACTTAATATAAGATAACCTCTATACATTAATACTGAATACCCTAATTAATCATAAAATAGAAACTGTATCTTTATATTGAGGTTTAATTAATGAAAATACATAACTATGATGGGAGAATAGGAGTCATGATGTCTAAAACATATATATTCATAACATTATTCCTGATCACTATATCCCCTCTAATAAACACTCAAAACATACAATCAAATGTAGATTTAGAAGAATATAGTGTAGAATATGCGATCAACTTCCAGAGCATAGGGCCTAGCCTAGTTCAAGATAGACTGATTACAGTAAAAAACGATACCTTCTATACAGGTAAAACTACGCTTAAAATAACAAATAACACGTTAAGCCTAGGTATTTCGCTAGACTGTGTCTTTAGTAAATTAACAACAATAGGAGGAGTAGGAGAGAAAATAGATAATACGTCACAGACTATCCTTAAAATGCCATGTGGAAACATAAGCATTACTACTGCGTATAAGTTAGACGAGTATTTGAAGAATATCTTAAACTATACTCTCCTAGAATTATTTATTCCATGGATCATACATGGCTTAGGAATAAATAAAACTATCAAATACTTATCTAATGAAACATATATTGATGAACGAGTAACTACCTATAGAAAAATACCAGTATACGGATTCCAAGTTATACGTGGAATAGAGACTTATGGAATAACTCTTCACACTAAAGAAAGGGTTCCATGGTTCATTAATTCAACAGAGGAAATATATTTATATGCAGGAATACCTTATCCACTCTATATTAACTCATCTATCCATATATATCAATCTAGTAAATTAGGTGAAAAAATACTAATAAAAACTGTTTCAATATCGCTTAAACTAAAACAAAGCAATCTACCTACATTTATTGTACGTAGAATAATACATCTAAAAGATATCAATATAGTATCCAGTGGACTACCTGGCTCGAATATAACGATTAAAGGTAGTAAAAACAATAATTTCATAGTAGTAAAAAATTACGGTGATAACGTAGGATATGTGATGATCTATTACAAAGAAGAGGAGACTATATCAATATATGGGGTTCCACCTAAAACAAGTAGAACAATAAGACTAAAAACTATCCTAGATAGAGACCTGAATATTGAAATAGAGAACCCTAAACTTTCACTATATAACGAAACAGAATTCAAAATACCATTCAAATCCCTCCTCACCGGAAGAATAGGATTAATTATTACCGCTACATTAGTAGCGATTAGTGTAGCTGGTATAGTATTGTATGAGTTATTTATTAAGAGAAAAACTATTTAATACTGATTCTTAGACCCGCGATTTAATAATTAATACGAAATTAGCAACTATTATTGATAATGAAAATATAATATAGTAGAATGGAGAGTAAGGACTCCTAATATTCTCAAACGCTAAACGACGATAAACTAGACTAATATTGGTTCTAGGAGATATGATACCTATACGTGTCTCTAAATCAGTCTCTATAAAATTAACGTATCTACCCCTAATTTCACGTCTATCAAGTATATTGTCTCTTATAACTACTATTTCGATTGAAGTATTTGTTTCTACATAGATTATAGATGAAGAATTAATTATGTCTATTAAACATATATATGTAGTATTGTATTCTTCACAATTTAATGGGCTATTTAATTCTATTATTGAAGCCCTACTAATTGGCTCATGTATACACAACACGTATAAATAATTAATAAGTATAGATAAACCAATTAATACTAGAATTATATAGAATTTAATGTATATTTTTCTTTGAAACAATATTTTGAAACCAAAATAATAAATTATTAATATAATGATTGACGACAAGATCAGGTATAGATCTATTCCACTAGAATATATAGATAGCACTTCATAACCTGAACCATAATATTCAATATGAACTGGTAATCCATTATATACGAATTTCTCTACTCGATCAGTTAATGGATCGTATATATAAACTTCTGTTATAAACCTGTAAGGGGGCGGGTAAACAATCGAATCGATAGATTGAAAATCACCAATATGTATTTTTTCAATAGATACTTGATAATTCATTAATACTAAGATTAGGACTAGAAATACTGGTATGTAGTGTTTAAAAACAATATCTCTGCTCATAGACAATACATAAACACCTATCATTGAGAAAAGACTATTGTTAATTAAATATTTGTTGCTAATACAAGTGTTAAAGCAATTATTGTTATTATATTTAATAACTTAGCCTTAACATCACTAGTATCCTTAATGAACCCCTCTAACTCCCTGATCTCGTTTCTCCTACAACCTAATCCCTCCAGCAGTAGAGATAGATCATTCTTTAACTCATTAATACAGATTTCAGGGTCTATTGAGTGATCATTTATTATTCCTCTACATAGGTAAGTATTCACAAGAATATTATTCAATATTTTTTCAGTTACACCATTCGACTCCCAGAGTTTATTCTTTATCATAGAAGATAATTTATCAACTGCTCCTTCAATATAGTTTATCGGTGCTATTTTTTCTAACCATTTATTCGTTAAATACCAGATACTCTTCTTTACATATTCACGTTCTTCTTGTTTTTCTGTTAATGCATAGTAATTTAGTAGTATTATGTATACATCTTTCAAACCCTCTAGTAAGGCTAGATCGTTTATTTCGAGCTGGGATTCAGTTGATAAACCAATATTTTCTGTTCTATCGTCTATTAAGGTACTCATAGGTGTACACCTATAGTGTAGATTCTTGGTAGTTTTTATTTAAAGAGCCTTGGATTCATAGAATAGTTTATCTTAATAGTTGTGGTGTAAATAGTGTTAAATAAATGATTGTACATGCTATAAGGTTTCCTATGAAAACAGCTATAATAGATCTCTTTTTATCTAGATCCATTAGATAAGCTATTAATGAACCCGTCCATACCCCGGTTAAAGGTAAGGGTACAGCTACATAGAGTATTAATCCTACATACACAACCTTATATTTAGATACTTTTACACTTTTCCTTCTAACACGTTCAAGTATCTTAGTGTATATCCTAGCTAATAATCCGGATTTAATTATTAATTTTCTTTCAACCCATTTTAAACCATATATTATCGGAATTGATGGAAAACTACTAAATACATATATCAAGAGATACGTATAGGGGTTAAGTAATCCAAGATAAAATGCCATTGGATAGGCTCCACGCGCCTCTATACCGGGTGTTAAAGCTAATAGTATCATTAAGATATACTCGAACAATACCTATCTCCACAAAAAATAGTATGCGATTATATAAATGGGGTTAGTTGAGAAAAAAGTTTTTAGATATGTAGAGAAGCAGCTATTATACCTGGATATACTAGTTCAACTAACAGTATTTCTCCGGTATACCAATCATGCCAGTATGTTCCTTCACTATGCCATGGATACCTATATGTTACTAGTACAATGTTTATTTCTGGAGATTCTGTTATATTAGCTACTATGGGTATTTTTCCTTTTATAAAGCTACTATATAGTGTTGTTTCTATATAGTAACCGGGCCAGCTCGTCTGTATATCGTATGTTAGATTTGTTAGTGTACCATTTATGATTACACTTGTCGTTATGTTTCTCAATTCTCCAACTAATGGATATGTGTATGTACTATTAGTTACTAGGTATATTTTCGATCCTATGAATGGCGTATAAGCTCCTGCTTTGAATTCATATTCTATATAACCAGTTGATTGCTCTCCAATCCTATTCAATTCTACATATTTAGCTGATGCTTTTACAGTAATTATTCTAAACGATACGTGATCCTCGATATCTCTACCATTAAATGCTCCAAAACTATAGATTACCCTATATAAACCATACGCTTCTGTAGCTCTAATATTAGGATATGGTACGATAGGAGAGTATAGATCATAGTAGGGCGGCCACCAACGTAGATCAAGCATTCTAATATCAACAAATCTTGATGGAAGACCCCATTTGATCGGTAGATATGTTCTCAATTTACCGTTCAACTGATCTCTTATACTCGGATTATATATTAACCCAGTATCATACGCTAGTTTATATGATGCGAAATAATTCAATGTCCCATACTCGTTGAATACTCCATTAGGAGGTATTACTAGGAACTCTAAGTCACTATATGCCCCACTAGCCCATCTAGCTATAAATAACACTCCAGTAATCTCTGGATTCGTCACTATTATTGGTAGTATCCTCCAATCTTTACATTCCCATGATAAGATATCATAAGGTGCTTGTAAAACGAATTGATCATATCTATAACCTGAACTTGTACCTATCAATAGTGTTGTTGAAATATTATCTAGTACTAGAGGTATTAGTATTGATAGAGGTACTGTTATTTTCTTTGATTTAGTCTCTATTATTAAGCCTATCTCACGTATACCCGGTCTCTCATTTCCTGGGACTCTAACTGATATATTTATTTTTAATGAACCATTTACATAAACTGTGTCTGGATAACTTATTAGATCGGATTCTATATACTTATATGCACGAACAACTACTTGGATAGGTTGTGGTGTAATATTCATTAATTCAAGATACTCTATCGGAGGCTGTATCATAGCTACTAGAGTACCTTCTATCCTCTTCTCAGGTTTAGCTATTGAGAGTATTGATTCTACTCCTAAACGATAATCAAGTGATAAGAAGTAGTTTTCGAGATAATAGTCTATCTCATGATCTTGATCATGATCTCTCCAATCAAACAATAATACTGTTATTAGGTGATATACATCTTTAGGCGTTAATGTAAAACCACCACTCATATTCTTTAACAATACTATTACTTCTAGATAGTCGGAGTGCGTATAGGTGTATCTAGGGATTTGTATGAATAATGTATGGTTGAAATCATATATTCCACTATATACCGTATACTCCTTATATAGTACCGGTTCTCTTGTTGATAACTTGATAGTTCCATTACCGATAACTTCTAATGTGATATTCTTTATTGTACCTGGCATTACTACTCCATAGTATGCGGTATCATATAGTTTTTCAGTTAAATTAGCTATCAAGTATCCATATACGTTAAGATAGTTCTCGATAAAAGCTGAACGTATACCTTCACCTATCTTAACGATCAATTCATTATCAAGTATAGTCTCAACTGCTCTTAATGCATTAACCCTACCTACACCCTGCATGAAAACCGGGTAATCTATATCGTCAGCTGAACTCTTAAGTATAGTTTTAACGGTAATAGCGTCGGGGCTATATCCATATTTCTCTCGAAACGCTTGATACATTAACGCTATTACACCGCTTGTGAGTGGAGTTGCTTCACTAGTTCCACCGAATAGAGTTAGACCAGCTACTAGTTCATCTAAATAACCATTTACACCATAACCCTTACCATCAATAGTTCTAACAGAAGCCCATTCAAAAGCACCAATAGCTAAGACATCTGGTTTAGGATAACCTAAAGCGTTTGGTCCACGACTACTAAATGGTATAACATCATCGTATTGACCAGACGGCATCATCCAGGCATTCATAAATTTGAAAGACGTAGATGCACCTACTGTTATAGTAAGTAATCCAGCACCTGGTGATGACAGTGAACTATATCCAGGTCCCTCGTTTCCAGCTGCAAACACGATCGTTACCGGATCTCCTACTATATAGTTTCTTGTAGCTACTATATCATCAATGATCCATGCAAAATAATCTGTTCCCGGAAACTGTTGTATAGCGAAGTTTATGCTTGGTAGTCCCCAACTATTACTAATAATGTCAGTACGATGTGGTCCATATGGGTTTAATATTATTGATTGAGTATAATTATCTACTGTAATAAATGATATATTATATCCAGCCAGCCAAGCTTCAAGATATAGCATCCCTCCAATATCAATTGAGAAACCAGTTGCTAGTTTAGCAGATGGTGCTACTCCCTTTAGTATGTATGAAGAGACCCCTGTATGTACAGTTTTCCCACGCCCAGCGATCAGTGATGCTACAGCTGTTCCATGACCCATATAATCATTCATTAACGCTACAAATCCCCCACTATAATCCCATCCATGATAATATCCTGGATAACTGAGATTTATCATAGTCTCATTATCAACTATGGATACTGTAGCGTTTACTAATCCCAAGCGATCAAGATAGTATCCAGCAAGCACTCCCAAGCTAAAATCAAATATACCATCAAAATCAAAGTCTCTAGCAACAATCTCTCTACCAGGGCCAAACCATGGTTCATCAACAATACTATAATCCTCCCAGCTTGGATCAGGTTCTCTCCACGTTGTTGTATTTGTTGTTATATTCTCGAAGGAACGAATATTTGTTAATAGTTCATAGAATGTAGTTGATAGATCAAAGTATACTCTATCGTATCTACCCGGTGTAGTAGAATCAACCATTATTGCAGGTGTATATATTAGATAATATATAGGAGTATCAGCAACTACAACTAAATATAATACAACACCCATTCCAACCTTATATATACCACTAGCACTAGTAATATTTCCAACCGTTATATTGTTCTCTAATTCAATAACTCCTATTGTTCCAAAATATGGATCATAGACTATTAGTTTCAAACCAGTGGTGTTTAATGTTCCATTAATATTTACAGCTGATCCTGTGAATAGGAATACTCCATAATCAATCGTCATTACTAACGGGTAACCATTATTATCCCTTGCTATAGACTCGTTACCTAGATCTGGTATTGAGAAATCAATACCAGTATCAACAACACCTACAACTACACCTTCACCGGTAATGTTATATTTATCCCAAACCTCTATAACATCCATTATATTGAGTGCATCTAAATAACTAGTTGTTTGCATGAATTGATCTGAACCAATTTCTTGATAGTATCTAATATTCTTTAATGCTCTAATCAATCTATATTCTTTCTCGAATATCTCGTAAGAGGGGATGTCAGGGATAAACTTATGGATCTTTGGATTCTTAGCTAATCTAATTAATTGTTCTTTAGTTAAAACTGCTTCATAGATAACTCTTCCATAACCTACCTCGAATTTCATCAAAAGCCTCAATGAATTCTCAGAGATCAATCTATCCAGGTCTTCATCATTATCCGCTACTATAAAGTATTTCTGTGAATCTTCCGGAAAAATACTGTATTCAAAGATCTTCCTACCACCAATCACTAGCTCTTTTACAATAACATCATTAGCTTCCTTGTTAAGAAGCTTTGGTAGTTTTTTATACCAGTTAGGATCGATTATCTCCCTATTATTATTATCGCTTAAATGTATACCACTATATACTAGTGGCATGGATGTTGAGACTATAAGTGATAATAAGAGTAGTATAGTAAATACCTTATTCATAGTTAAGACACCTATATAAAGATAAATATCTCGAATAAATAATAAGTCTATCTATATCTGTTATATTTATAAAAGACATTAGACTGGATTATCTGGAATATATGGTTTTACATATATTTCTTTAATAATGTTTTTAATAACATGATTATTTGAAACTATTGATGCTTCAACATATTGTTTACCACTATATTTAGGTTTAATAACTACTTCCACGGAATAGTTAGAACTTGGTTCTACTACAGCTGATCTATCTATATTATTATTTGATTCAAATCCGGGACTCACAATCTTTATATTCAGATAAGCCTTATGCTCTAAATCATTCTCTATCTCAATTAAAACCTTTGAATCTAGTCCCTCAACTAATTCAGTAACAGGCTTTATATCCGATATTCTAATCTTTGAAAACTTATCATCAAGTGTTTTCTCGATCTCGTTTAACCAAGTATTAATTACTTCTGGATACCAGAATTCAGCCCACCAATAATCACTATCAAGTACGTGCCACAGATACCATCTAATCCTCTTACTAGTCTCTACATCTCCTCTAACTATTTCTTCGTATGCTCTCAATAATTTGTAGGATTCATATACTCTATTCCAGTATTTTTCATGTTCACTTACCTCCCCCCTCCATTTACGGAATGTTCCGAGCCAAGAATTTGTTGGTATATGTTTTAATACATTATTTACTGGGATCCTCTCATACATTTCTCTAAGTGTAGATAGTTTTAAGTATCCTAGATCATTTAATGTTTCAAGATAAATTATGAATTTATCATAGAAAAACGCTGTTAACGGTGGATCGTGTGAGAAAACCATCCAGTTCTCTCCATCTAGAGCTAGAACTAGAACCTTAACCGTTTCATCAAACCATTTACGTAGTATCTGATAGCTTAACTCATACGCATTTCTCCAAGCATGTAATTCATTGTTAAAATTGTTCTTGAACCCAAGAATATCGCTTAAAACATGATCTCTAAAGAAAACAATTAGATGCTTCCCACTACTAGTATCAATTACCATGTAAGGTTTGTACTGTGAATCTTTTTCACCCTCAGCTCCTCTAAAGTGGTGTAGATCATCTAGAATAGTGTATTTTAAACCTATATCATAGATTATAGGAACTAGTTTCATCGAAAAAGCCATTTCAGGCGTCCATATACCTAGTGGTCTATAGTTATTCCCCATAGCTTTCATAGTTATCTCTAAACCATACTTGATCTCCTCATATACTATATCATCCATACCAAGCAGATCCGTTAAGAAACCAGCTATTGTATGTGCATAGATACTAGTTAATACGTCAATTTGTTTATTTCTCAATGCTTCTCTATAGGAGTTAAGTGTTTCCTCAACCAGCCTAGCCTCTATAGAATCTCTTGAATATTTTTCACCACTAACAAACTCTATTCCTTCCTCTAATAATTTCATCCATTGATATAGTAGGCTAGGACTTAAATTATATGTTGACTTAAAATTAGGATGATTCTTTAACATCACTGTATGATAGTGATATGGTCCCTTACCATAGGGTTTTAGATGATCGCCCCAAACATAAATATATGCCCATGGACTATGTATTCTACCATCTGGGTAATAGTTTGGTGCTTGATGGTGATGCCATACTATTGTGAAATAGAATGGATCTCTTAAAGCTGGTTCATTAACTATATAGTTGATCTTATCTATCACAGTATTATTAACTAGTAGTTCTAAATGATAAAACCCGGATTTCTCTGGTAAACTGTGTGTTAAAGTTAGTATTTTACTTTTATTGCTCTCTAATTTAGTATTTCTATTAAATAACACGTTATCCTCTTCCCTAACCTGAATAGTTACTTCTTTTGTATCGCCATGATTATAGAGAAGTATATGGATCTTTGCCTCGCTTCCAGGCTTATACCCGGGTTTATCTAATACAATATATGCTTCTACACCATCAATAATGTTTACTGGTATTAATGCGGATGTCTTCTTAGACACGATCAAGTCACCAGATTGTCTAGGTAGATTCCTCTGTTTCTCGAACTTCAAGTTTTGTTTCACATATACTCGGAGAATCCTCTGCTATTTTCTTCCAATCTATTCTCTTCTCAATGATATATCTAAGATGAGACTCCAATAGTTTAAGAGCATCTTCACGTCCAAGTCTAGTAGCGTTCCAAGTCACGTATGGTGGGTAGAAAGCAGCTGTTTCAACAAACACTTTATTATTCCCTCTATCTACTTTGAATTTAATATAACCTAATTCTTTAAGATGACAGGCAGGATTTGCACATAATATATCTATTTCACATTGATCCTTTTTTATAAAAACTATTTTATACTCCTCCGGTGAACCATATTCTTTACCGCATGGACACTGTAGGGTTTTTTCATCAGACAATACATTTACCCCATTAAGACAGCTTAATTGTTATATATTATTATTTAAACGATTGATTAATAAACTCTTTCTATAATATAAGTACCTATAAAGCATATTATTGAATAATTATGTATAGAGAATTGTGGTTAGGTGTATTTATAATACATACCTAAGGATATATGATGGGGTTTGATCGGATGGTTGAAGAAAAAACTGTTCTTTCATTGAATGAAGCTTTATACATGGTTTTTCATAGTATTCGTTTAAGGCTTGGAAGGATCGTTATAGTTATAGTTGCTATAACAGCTAGTATAGCTTATATGGTTAGTTTAGAGCTTTTAGCAAAAGTTATAGCTTCTAATATGCCTCCGGAAGCAATATCTACATACACGTTAATGCTTAGTATAACAGCTATAGTAGTAGCTATAGCTGGTACTATGAATTCATTATTAATAATGATTGGTGAAAGATACCATGAAATAGGGACTATGAAAAGTTTCGGTGCACGTGATATCCATATATTTGAGTTACTGCTACTCGAGTCACTGATCTTAACAATCATAGGTGGTTTCTTAGGTTATTTGATAGGTCTTGGAATAGGATATGCGCTTGGAGGTAGCGGTGACCCCCTCTATCTCCTTGGTAAATCAATAGCTGTATCTATAGGTATAGGTTTAGTAGCAACAATCTACCCCTCCTATCATGCAGCTAAACTAAGCCCGGTTGAAGCACTTCGTATAGAGGTGTGAGTCTTTTGAGTAAAGAAGCTATAATAGAAACTAGGGTTGTTACACGTAAACTAGAATATGTGGTTGAAACAATTGATCTTAAGAAGTATTATAAAATGGGTAAATTTATTGTAAAAGCACTTGATGGAGTTACTTTCACTATTAAGCGTAGAGAATATGTTAGCATAATGGGTCCAAGCGGTAGTGGAAAAACAACATTATTCAACATGATCGGTGGACTTGATCGGCCAACGTCAGGTAAAATATATATTGATGGCGTAGATATAGCGATGCTAGATGCATACGAATTAGCTTGGCTCCGAGCTAATAAGATAGGGTATATTTTCCAAACATTTAATTTAATACCAGTATTAACTGCTCTCGAAAACGTTATGTTACCAATGATATTTGTTGGAACACCATATGATCAAGCGATTGAGAGAGCCCGTAAACTATTAGAGCAGGTAGGGCTTGGAAAATTCCTACACCATAAACCATATGAGCTTAGTGGTGGACAACAACAAAGAGTAGCCGTTGCACGTGCATTCGCTAATAATCCATCGATCATATTAGCAGATGAACCGACAGGAAACCTTGATTTAGTTACTGGATTAAATATTATAAAGCTGCTAAAGAAACTCAATGAAGAAGCAGGTGTAACAATAGTAACAGCTACACATGATCTTAAGATGGTTGATGTAAGTGATAGGATCATATGGATCAGGGATGGAAAGATCGAGAAGATCGAGTTGAGAAGAGATATTGAAGCGGTGGTTGAAGAATGACTCGTGAAGTATTGATCAAAGTAATTGATCTGCATAAATACTATTATTTGAGGGGAGGAGTCGTTAAAGCACTACAAGGGATAAATCTCGACATATATCGTGGAGAATACCTCTCAATACTCGGTCCAAGCGGTAGTGGAAAAACAACATTATTCAACATGATCGGTGGACTCGATAAGCCGACTAAGGGTAGAGTATTAGTTGAAAACACCGATATATATAGCTTACCTGAAGCTAAACTAGCATATTTCAGGAATAGGAAGATAGGATATGTTTTCCAAACATTTAATTTAATACCTTATCTAACAGCATTAGATAATGTTGCGTTACCAATGATATTCGCTGGTATACCACGTAGTAAAAGAGTTAAGAAAGCCCGTAAGTTATTGGAGCAAGTTGGGTTAGGAGAGAGAATATACCATAAACCACATGAGCTTAGTGGTGGACAACAACAAAGAGTAGCTATAGCTAGAGCGTTAGCCAACGACCCATCAATTATATTAGCAGATGAACCAACCGCTAACCTTGATCTTGTCACCGGTAAACAAATAATTAATTTATTGAAAGAGATATCGATCAACAGAAACGTTACAGTTATAACGAATACACATGATCTTAAGATGATCGATGTAAGCGATCGTGTAGTATATATACGTGATGGTAAGATTGAAAGGATAGAAGAGAGACAAGTAGTCGAGCTTCATGGAATAATTATTGATTTATCTTCTCAATAATACTTCTCAACAATAACCTATTTAATTCAACAATATTTCTCCATGCTTTAACAGGGTTTAATGTATAGAATGCTCTAGTTCTACCTATTACAACGAGTGAAGAACCACTAATTCTACCGTTCAAATACTCTAACATCTCTCTATCAACTCTCTTAATAATTAACTCCTCATATAGAGTTCTCAATATCGATTTTCTCATATCACTAGTTCTTATTAGTTCATCTACTAGTTCATATAATAAACCCCTACCTCTAACCATGATCTTCGAGCCTATGCCTAGTATCCCCTTCTTAATCCTAATCCTCGCTTCCCCAAGATCACCGATCTCTTGTTTCGATTCGTATACAGCTATCGTCACATAGTATTGTTCTGAAGTATATCTAGCAAAATATCTACCTATAAAGAAGTATGTTAAAAAAGACTCATTAACACGGAGAATAGATGCTCCTCCGCGATCATATATAATTTCTGCTTTCTCTCCAAAAATCCTCTCTAATATACGGGCTTCACCGGATCGTCTCTTGAACAATATCTTCTCCCTATCCGATCACATATACTTTATTTCTTCTTCACAAATTTAATTACTATTAATATCAACGCAATGATCCATAATGTAATCGTTACATATAATGCTATAGTTACTAGATCGAATCCTTTAGTTTGACTTGTCTTCTGTGAAACAGTTACTCTACCCTTAAATATATTGTTTTCTAGTTCTGGATCGTATGACGATCTAATCGTTACATTGTATATGTATGTTCCTTCACTAAGATCTATTTTTATGATCTGCGTAGTTGAATGCTCTCCTTTATAGATCGTTGCATTCTTAACTATTTCTTTACCAGCAATATATAAGATAATAGTTATTGGAACGTCATATTCGACAGGTTGTTTATTGCTTGTTAGAGCTGTTATGGTAAATACGTATTCGCCGGGGGGAGTTGGAGATAATCCTGCTCTACTACCGTCTGGTGCTTTAACAAAAACCGAAACCTCTAGATCAACTGGTTGATATACATTATACCTATACTCTCTACTGTATAAATAATACAATTTACCTGCAACAATTGATCCAGGATTATATATGTTAATAAATAGTGTTATCTTATCTACACTTCTAGGTCTAAAGAAAACAGTTAAGGTATGCCGTGATCCCGGCTCTATACTTACCTCCACTAATGTAGAGTTTATATTTGATACTTTAACAGAGATCTTGGTATCTCTCATAATATAATTATTTTCATTAATTATCGAAACATACGCTTTATTTATTACCTCGTTTACCGGGTTCTCTGGTTCTAGAGTTATAGATAATTTTATTTTGAATATATTGTTGAAGTCTTTATCAAATTCTCTAAGCCATTCCTCAATATATGTCCTCGAGAAAAACTCTGCCCACCAGAAATCACTATCCATAGCGTGTATTAAGTCGTAGACAGTCTGGTTAAACCATGTATTACGCTTTATTTCTAGACGGAAGCCTTCATACGATGTAATGTCTTTATAGTATAGGTAACCCTTATACTTAGCTATTGCTTGACTCATTTCATCCCATACAATCCTATGTTCTTCACCTCTCTCAGTAGTCCATTTACCCCATCCACCAAGCCAGCTAGTGCTAGGTATACTTGTTAATATTCTCTGTGGTGGATGAACTCTTACAGCATCTTCGAATGTCCCGCTTTCCATGATCCCTTGTAATGTTAGTTTATCAAGGTAACGATAGATGCGGTCAAGAAATAACGCTCCGTTACCAGTTGATGGCGCAAATAATATCCAGTTTTCACCATCAGCTGCGATAACGTGTATTGGTTGGTATTGATAGTTCTTAAACGAGTGTGTATTGTATATCTCATAGTATAAGCTACGAGCATCACGATCAGCTTGTCTAGGATCATCCCAATCTTGATTAGTAAACCCTATGAATCCATCACTTATTCTCTGATCTCTAAAGAAAACTATTAGTTCACGTCCCATCTGATCCCTTATAATATATGGCTCGAAAATCGAACTCTTATCTCCCTGAGCTCCGGGGAAGTGATGTGTACCGTCTAGTACAGTATATTTTAACCCTAGATCCAGGTATATAGGTATGAGTTTATCGCTCCAAGCCATTTCAGGCGTCCAGATAGCATCTGTATCCACTATTAATTCTCTTGTAGTGTTTATTCCAAGCTCTATATCATACTTTAATAGTTTATCTATACCATATCTATCAATATAGTAGCCCATAATAGTGTGTGCAAAAACTGATGTCATAATATATACGCGACCTTCTTCATGGAGATTATGAAGCCCTTGAAAGAAGCCATGAATCACATTAGTTAATGGGTCGCCGGGTTTAATGTTCTTTGTTTTCTGAATGCTCGGATCATATATAGTGAATCCTTTTTCATAAGCTAATTCTAACTGGTATATTAGGCTTGGACTATAATGTAGATTAACTTTTATGTTAGGATACTTTGTTAGTAAATAGTAGTGTAAATAATAGGTACCCATATCCGGAAATATCGGTTCACCATATACTTCATCTAATGAGAAATATGGTTGTAAATTATCCTGGAAGAAATGAACTATATGCCAGTTAGCAAAAAAGCCTCCATCTGGATGATAGTTTGGACCCTGATGATTATGCCATACGAATAGGATCATCGGCTTAATGCCGGATGGAGGACCTCCTCTAATCCAGAAATCAACTGTGTCTTCAATAACTTTTACACCATTAACCCAAATCTCCATTTTTAAATTATATGTCCCGTCACCAATGTTTTGAGGTAATGTTATAGTATGTGATCTGACAAGTAAGAATCTCTTCTCAGATACTGGTGGAATAGTTACCTGGATATCTGGTATTGAGGGGGCATTAGGTAGGTCTAGAAAGTATAACTTAATAGTTGCTTGTATAGGAGAGTTTTCTTGTGGATAAATAAATATTTCAGCAACCATTTGCTGGCCTGGTAGATAGATTGGTGAATCTGTAGAAATAAATGCATAGAGACTAGTTGTTTGTGTATCTATGGTTAATGGTGTTGATATAAACATTATTGATAAAAACAATACAATCGTTAATTGCATCTTCAAACTCTACACCATTAGAATCTTTAATTATATATGATAGTGAAAAGTTAAGTAGGATTAATAAATGTATAGCCATAGACTCTTAGTAATCAATGATATAGCTACTGCTAGAGAGATCATTAATCCTTCACCTAAACCTAGACCAGCCGAGATCACTGCTATGTATTCTTTAAACCATTCAGGCCCTTTCTTTCTCTCAAGTATCCTAGCAATTACTCCTCCAATAAACATTGTTATTGTGAATGATATTGGTTGACTCATACCGATAGTGAAACCGATGAGTTCGAATGGTATATTAAATACTTTAACACCCGCAACTATCAAGCCACCAATAAAGAATGGGATAAGTATTCTTGTACTCCAGTTTTTAAAGTGGTCAAGCAAAGCATTCGCTAACTCGTTACCAGTAACTCCAAGCCTACCACTAGTCCATGCAGGCCATAATAGTGTCCATAACGCAGCTATTCTCCAGAAAACAGCTGTTGCTGGATAAGTCGAGCTTGGTATCGGGGCTATTCTCCAAAATATATCAGCGTATATGAAGCCCATTAGATAAGTTAATGGGAATGCTATGAAGTATGCTTTTAAATAATCGCTTTTCCTAGTATTCGTCCAATCACAAGCAACATATACTGCCGTCCATCCACTAGCTCCTCCATAAACATATATTGGTGTAAACCAAGCAGCTATACCACGATAACCACTAGCTAGTAAAGCCCCCTCCTTAATATATGGTAGACTAATACCTACAGCAGCTTCTCCGATAGCACGTGTATTTGCTAATTGGAATAGTGTTGAGAAACCAACTATTAATGCTATGAATAATACTAGAAACTGTGGTGTAGCATATTCTGGTTCAGTTATATAGATTAGATAATATACGAAGAAACTAAGAGCAATCGCCGATACTAGATATATTATAAGCGATAACCTAGTTAACGGTATACCTAAAACACGCGGTTCCTCGATAACCTCACCCCCACTACCCCTAATCTTCGGCGGCCTAAATACTCTAGCAACACTTCTCCAATTAATGATCATAGGTGCTAATCCAGCTGCAAAACTTAAACCTATAAGTGGACCTACAAATAACTGTACTAGTCCATATTGGAAAATATCTCCCAGATTCATACCCGGCCTCCATAACGTGAACCAGTTATTACTTACAGCTAATGGAGCATATATTAGGTAAGCAAATATTCCACCAATAAATATTGAGAGATTAACTCTCCAAGGCATGATCATACCTACACTAATCAATAGTAGATCAAGACTTAAACCAAAACTAGCCCCATAGAAACCCATAGCTTCGATCGAAGATGTAAAATCAGCCCATGGAACCGGTAATAATTGGACTCCAGTAATAAACCATATACCATAGAGTAGGAATGCATAGAGGAAACTAAACACAGCTACACTAACCATTAATCTAGCTTTATCTCTCCATACATGCTTCTCTGCTAACACTATACTAGATTCAGCCCATACACGTGCACCCGGGAACGGTAGTTTCTCTTCAACAGCATATATTCTATATAGTACATATGCAAGGCTTAGATCCATCCCTTTAGTGAGTAGAGCTGATATTAGAGCAACTATTAGTGGAGGTATAAACACTGCTTGAAACAATGTACGGGGTAACTCAACCTCCGATGGAGCATACCAGAAAGGTATTTTACCGAATAAACCAAAACTACGTGCATACTCACTCGTAGCTATAAACCATGCAAGTACAAGATTTATTCCAAATAAACTCTCAGAAATAGTCGTACAAACATTACTAAACAATATAAATGCTTCTTGACGTGTAAGCTTAGCACCCATAATAACAGCTATTGTTGTGAATAATAGTAGAGTAGTATATTCAGCTGAATTTATGATCTGCCATGGATTAAGACCCGTTACTAGATTCAACCATATAGCTGCTGGTTCAAACACTAGTACACCATATAGTATAGCTAATAATACTCTCCATGTAAAACCAGAACCCTTACCCACACCCATGTACCGCACACCTTGTCTCAAAACCCTATATTTACGGATATACTTTTGATTAAATAGTGTGGTGAAGTGAAAAAATAAAAAATTATGCTGAGATAAGTTTTGGTGTTACATATGATAACCATGTCATGAAGAAACTTGATATAACTAGTCCAGTCATTAATGGTACAATGTATTTCTCATAACCCTCAAATCCAAGTATTCTTATAACAATAAGCTTTACAATTAAAGCTATTACATTCGGTATAAACATTAATACACCGGTTACCGGCATATCACCGATCAATACACCTATTGGACTGAAGGGTACGCCGGGTATGAATGTTCTAAGTATTACTAAGAAGAACCCTATAATAATACCTACAATATATTGTGGAAACCATAGCCAGTGATCATTGCTCATATGAGTGATCTGGTTTTGATGAACCATAGTATCTACCCATGTAGGCTCTAATCCACGATCAGGTCCTCCAACCCATTTACCACCGACAGTACCGTATAACCCATAACTATACATACCCCATAGATTCAGTATAAACGATATTATTATACCCATTAAAACAGCAAATGAACCGATCACAACGATTTTACGTATATGCATATTATTAACTTTAGCTAATCTAAAGCCCTCCATAATAGCTGGGCCAGGTACTGTAGCTAGTGTACGATCAGTGACTAATGGATAAAACGATGATGCAGCTGCAAATGCTTCGCGTGAATACCATCTACCAGACAATCTATATGGCAACCAGGGTAATACTAAGTGTTCATGATACCATGGACCATATGTGTATAGAGCGGTTGTCCAAGTTGTTTCCGCTCTAATCCTCATCCACGTAATATATAGTAGTAGAGCGATCAAAGTTACTAGTAAAGCTATGTGTGGTTCAACGCCAGAGACACTCAAGAGTATCCATGCTAGTATAAACCCGGTTAACCCAAATATTACTCCAAAGAATACTTCTCGATCCCTCCTCCAATTACTTATGTGTTTCCACGTTAATAGAAACCAGGCTATCGGGAAACCTATAGCTATACCACGTGTAATCATGTGGGGCATTAAACCATACCAGTGACCGATCGTGAAATAGTTTGTATGTGCATCCTGTGTTTCAGTTAATGGTACAATACCTAGACTAACCTCGATAAATGGTAACAAAATATACATTAATGCATACCATATAATAGCTGTTATTAAGACATCAAGAGGCATTAAAAACGCTAAACCAATGAATAACGGTGCTACTGTAACCATTAATGCAACATTATTCCTAATATACGGTGATAAATCATATCCTCCCTGAGCAGAGACTAGAAGCGATCCATACAAATCTGGTAATTCAGATAAGATCTTTAGAGAATATAGTAGATTTGGTAGTAGAGCTAAGAAACCAATTAACAACCCGACACCAAATAGTATTTTAGAACTACCACGATGCTCCCATGCACCACGGAAACCAGTTGCTCTCATAACTTCAACAGCCATCTGTGCATATGGGAATGGAAGCATCTCCTCATCGATCCATGGTTTCCTAAACATTAACGCTACTCCAATCTGAGCTATAGCTAGGAATAGAAACACTAATATCCAAAGGATAAGCGATGGTAACCAAGCACTAAGTATTATTGAGAACCAATTAGGATCCTTTAATAATATCTCTCTAGCAGTCTCATTAAACATCGGCGCTAATGCATGCATTGTTACTCCATTAACCGTTATATTCCCTTTAGGAACCCATAGATCGGGCATTAACTTCCCATTATCGCTGATCGATGGTGCTCCTTCAACCATGTATGCATAATGAGCTAGTAGAAAGCTTGATGAGAAAGCATATCCAGCACTAGCACTTATAGCTATATATATTAATATAGAATCCCCGATCGTTAGGGATAATCTAGATTTCAATAGACTAAGTATAAGTTTAACCAGTAGGTGTAGAGCACCGATTACAAGCAGTAATATTAGTCCCGGCCATGCCCATACCCATTCCATGAATGTATCGGGCCATATTAATCCATACATGAGAGTCATCAGTATAGGGGCTACTATAGCCATTATAATAGCTAATATAATACCCGCAATAGTAGTACCAGTCGGTTCAACCCCCCATATAAGCTTCCTAGATTCCTCCCCCATACATATCCTCCTTAACCAGTTTATTTAAAACTATAATTTAGTATTTTGAGGATGTTTATATAAAACATTTATGTGTAGATTTAAATATTCAATTTCATATCCTTAAAGAACACATGTGCTTTCTCGATATAGCTCTTCTTATCCTCGATATGGAGCGTTCTCCATAATAGTAGTTGTTTACGTAGAGCATCTATGAATACTTTATTAGATTTAATCCATATCCTCCTATTACCAGTTAATCTCTTCAAATAAATACTTATATCCCATTCACCCGGTTTAGTCTCAACCGCTCTAATCTGGAAGACCTGCTTAACACCAGCATGCCATGGTTTAAGCCTAGCTTCACCCTCTAAAACAACTACACTCTTACCCCCTACCTCGGATCTACTAACACCTAATTTTTCAACCACAAAACTCCCTATATCTGGGCTTGTAAATCCACTTATATACTCGTATACATAAGTATATACACCAAGTAATTCCCTGAATGTAGTCAATTTAAATGGTAGAGGGATTAACCACTCATCACCTGATGGTTTAGTTGGGTACTCCCATTTTCTACGTAGACTAGGTAAAGCCATTCTCCCAGCTTTAAATACTGGATATATAGACGCTAACAATACTGCTATGAAAGTAGTTGATAGAGCTAATAATACGTATCCACTACTATAATTTGGTTTAAATACTTGAGGCATAAGTGCAGCAGCTATATTCGTTAAAACTATACCTAGTGAAAAACCAACTACTGTAGCGATCAAAGCGCATGCTAATGCTTCAGCTATAAACATCAACCCGATCTGGGTAGGCGATAACCCTAGAGAAGCATAAATATATATTTCTCGTCTCCTCTCATATATGCTTCCAAGCATAACTCCTAAGATAGATATACTAGCTATTATAACCGGAGCAATTATATAGTTGAAACCAGCACCTTGTAAAGCAATCAATCTAGAATACTTCGATACACCCCTAACAGTACTATACATGTAGGTATCAAGTGATGGTAGAGTAAACATTATTTCTCGACTAATACTGTAGGGATCATACCTAGTTCTAGAAGAGATCTGAGCCAATATAAAGGCTACACCCTTGCCCATCCAAGGATCTTCTTTAACGATCTTCGAAGGTATAAAAGCAACTCTCAAAGCATGTGCACGAGGAAAACCTATTACTGGCGTAATTGTATGACCATCAAGTTCACGTATTCCAAGAATTCTACGATCATCATATACACCTACGACTTTAAACTTTACACCAGCCAATACAACCGTCTTATTTACATCGATCGCTCCATTAGTTGTATTAATTGTAGAGTATGGAATTATTATTGAGTAAGTATCATTTTCATCAAACCATCTACCCTTCACAATATATTTAGAAATATTAGTTATTCTATCCTCGAAAACCTCTAAACCAACAACACCTTCTAATGAATGGTATTTTGTTGGATCATCGTATAAGAATATATAGATAGAGCTTGATGACCAATATCTAGCAATCGTCTCATTACTAATAGCTACCTCTACAACGTCTAAAACCATATCGCCCAATGGTAAATTGCGATCAATTGTTTCTCTTTGAAACATAAAACCAGATGGTCTCGTTGGAGTATATCCAGTTATCCCTATAGGTTTTGGAGCTACATAACTAGATAAGCTTGTGAATAAAACTACACTTATAACGACTACGATCAAAGTTATCAATGTAAGTATTGTTCTAAGTTTTCTTCTTTTCATATGTTCTACTCCATAACTGAAAGCTACATAGCTAGTAGCTATCCTACTCCTCTCAACCTCATGTATACCAACTTTCTTCCTCCTAATTTCTTTCAAGGCATTATTGAAATCACTTAATAGTATGAGTAGTGCTGGAATAGATAGTATAAGCATTATGAAACCAATGATCGACATAATAGCATTAACTGTTAGATGAAAAGCTGGATGTAGTAGAGCAAATATTAACGCTATTATAACCGATATACTTATAGCTTTAATAACTACTTTAAGCGGATTATCGCCTGGCTTACGTAGATATAATCCTAGTATAAAAGCAAAAAATACTAGGAGTACAGAGAATAGTATAGCTGTATTCTCTACGTCTAAATATGTTGATTTCATTAATTTGTATGCATTAAATGTTGCTGTTAAACCCATACATATATATGCTCTATATTCCTGGTACTTATGTTTTAAGAGAGCTTCAGTAGCATTATTTAATGCATTTAGACCACGTGATAAAAACTCATCAACTGCTGGATTAACAATTCTATATTCTGCAAGCCTATCCATACGTTCTTTAACAATACTTAATGTATCATCTAATGCATCATATAAACTATAAATATGATTAGGTAAAGCATCTTCAATAACATAATATACTGGTTCAGGTCCAAAAACTAAACTATACTCCATCAAACGATCAACATATGCTATAAAAAACCCTGTTTCATCTAGAAACACCCAGTAATACTCTGGTTCAGCTAACGTATCTAATCTAACAATTTTATATCCAATACTACCACCTTCTAATGGTGTCTGGTAAGTGATAGGATCTACTACTAGATTCAATGATATAGAACCATTATACTCTACGATCCAAACCTCCCACGGTGCCTGATAAGAACCTAAAACTGGTTGATTAATAGAAACTGTTGAACCACGAGAAACTGAACCCATAGCATTTAAAGCTAATACTTTACCAGTATCAGATAAAACTAAAGCAGTAATCTCTAAGCTTGTCGCACGAGAACTATGTAGCCCTGATACCTCGAAATAGCCTTTCTCATCAGTAAACATTACTAAACGTATATTCCACGGACTGGTTGTTTTTATCCTTGAACCAGCGCGGATCATAACTAATGCTTTATCGAAACCAGCACGATCAAGAGATACTCTTTGACCAAGACTAGGTATCCAAACCATTACCTGACCTATAAGCTTAGTAAACATCTCGTTACGTCCACTAACACTTGTACGTACAGGTGCGCCGGGAGATAAACCCTTGGATATACATGCTGCTAGTTCGTCTGGTTTCTTAGAATACAGTATATCTAAGAAAACATCCACCAACCTATACTGAATAGCTACATTAGTGAAGTTAACATAATCGATTAGATCACGCGGAGTTGCCTGGAATCCCTTCTCTGCAAAAGCTGATTTCAAAGTAAATGCTGGTAAACCAGAGCTCCAGAAAGGCTCAGTATCAAGCCAGTAGGGACCAGGAAATAAAACCCACCATGAGTTAGGGTCTTTAGAGTATAGGAGCAACTGTCTTATCTTATCCCCAAAACCTGAACCAAATATTTCCGCGACTCTATCCTTTACTATAGAGCTACTATATACTTCATCTATAAATCCAGCATAGAGGTTTAACGGCCCATAAGTTATACCTATAGCTTGAGCTGTATAGAAGTAGCCTATACTTGTTGGTGCTATGTAATGTGAATTAGAGTTTATATCTATCCCTACATAAATTGTTTTATCTGGATCAAGCTTAATACTCTTATTCCCGAATACCAGCTTATTATTATTAAACAAGTATTTTTCAACAAAATACCTATGACCAACTAATCCCTCATAGTATCCAGAAAACAATATTATTAATGTATCATATTTGGGCTTATCTCTACTATACTTCTCCGCTAAACCGATAAGATAAGCTGGAGCTAATAAATCATTTGCACCCGGTGCATAACCTATTGCTGGAGACCATGAATCATAGTGTGTAAGCAATACTATCTTATAATCATGGTTTTCACCGGGAAAATAAGCTATGATGTTAAAAGCATTTGTTTCTATCCATCGAGAAGATAATTTTAAGTAACCATAGGTACCGTTTAGGTCTATTAACGATGAATTATATTTCACTTTAAGTTCTCTACATGAAATATATCCTAATGGGAGATTAACCGGGGCATCTAAATACTTATCATACATTCTACCATTAATAGTATCATCTGAATCATAGAAGATAATAGCTTTTACACCAATATATGGATCTAGTAGCCAGAGCCATTTCCAATCAATACCCATATCGATGAATACAATCGAATCCCTTAGATCAACACTATTCAGATCTTCAAGCTTCCTCGCCACAACTATCCTACCACTATATTCTCCATTAACCGGGACACCCCCACTAGGCCAGATCGGATAGACTTTTATATATAACCCATTAACTTCAAGATAACTACCATTATCTACTGGAACCACGATCGTATAGTTATCCAGTAACACGTTACCATTAGTTAAATTATAGAGTCTACGGTAAAGATAATTGGTTACATTATAGTATCCATTATGTCCGGTCAAACGATCACTTATATTTGAAAGATCATATATAGTATCTAAAATAGTCTTATTAATCAATAGATCTCTTAATAAAAACTCGCTATAACCACTACCATAGACCATGGGTTTAATCGGTGAAATAAGGGAAATAAATAAAAATAATAAGATTAATGTAAAAATAGCTTTCTTAAACATATACTATCATCTCATACCACTACTACTGATAACCTCTATTTCTACACATTAAACCATAATTATTCAAATAAAATTATTTCTTCTCACCTTTAACCATGACAAAGACTATAGTAATTACTGCGAGTACCGCTATAACTCCAATCCACACCAATAATCCTCCACCAAACCCTCCAGAAGAATATATTACTTGAACCTCATATATACCGCCTTTCTCGAGAGTTATTGTTGCTTGAGCATAATCATCTAGAACCTCAAACTTAACCTCTTTATTATTTACAAGTATTTTATCTAGGCTATAGATCCCAGCCTTCACTGGAACCTCGATTAAATAAGTGCCTGGAGTCTTTAAACCCGGTTTGGGAGGCGAAAACCTTAGATCAACTACTGTTATATTCCTTGATTCGGGTTTAGATGTATCACTATATACCAGCTCACCAGCATCTGTATATACTGTAAAGTTTATATCCCCAGCTTGCTGTGGTAAACCAACACCATCCGGTGTCACGAACAATAATATGATCTTAGCTAATTCTCTAATACTAAACTTTAACTTTACAGTATCACCTTGCGATAAAGTAATATTTACTTCTGGAGATTCCACTAGCGTACCATTAGGCAATATCCATCCCTCAAACCTAAACTCGCCGAGACCATCAATTGTAACTCCAGTCTCGGGATCGATCTTTAATCGATAAGTAGTGTTTGTATATGGTATCTTCAATACAAACTTGTCACTCTTGATCTCAACCTGGTTATATAGATCCCCCGTATATACATCAAATAGTAGTATAGTTGATTTAGGTATACCTTTTCCACCTTCAGTAACGATCTCAACGTTAACATCATATTTCAATTCAACAGTAACAACCTTACATGGTATACGCGGTGAATAATCTGGACTATAGAAGTTCTTATTATATAAGTCACTAGGCATACCTAATTGTTTAATATAATAATAGTGGAGGGGGCCAGCATAGATCAGCATATGATATTCCTCGGAGGATCCGGGATCGATTGTTACTGCTCTAAACTCTATACGAATACTACTATCCGGTACACCTCCAGTAGTGCTTTCAAACCATACATGACTAGTTTTACCTATAGTCTCGTTATCAACCATAAATAATCCAAGCATAAAACCCCATGGCGAAGGCTCTGTTGATGCATCATATATACCTACACCTTTAACCATACCATGATAATCGAAAGCTTGAAAATCGATCCCGGAAGCACCGCGTGGAACAGTTGTTATATTATTATCAGTCAACCATACAAAACGCATATCATTGTCTGGTTCACCTATTTTAGCTACAAGTTCGACCATTGGCCCAACGGGTCTGCCCCAAGCATCAGATAAATTTAGTACAATCTGCGATCCACCCTCGTTTATGAGTGTCATGTTGAATTCTATGATAAATGAAGCATTCCATACTCTATAGGTTTTCACAACTTTTAACCCACTCAATGGGTCTGGGAGTGAATACGTTATCCTTAATAATGTATAGTTTTCCGTCTCTTCTAATACTTCATAATTTGCTGATGCACCAATAGCTAAACCATACCATGGATCACCAGTAGTTATAATATCCCACATAACAGTCTCTATAGTAGGCATTCCACCACCGCTTCTAGTAGATTTTATACCCTCTCTAGCAACTGGCGTACCAGAGAAATCCTTGTGTATTGCAACGATATTCTGTATTGCACCACCATTAGCTAGATCCCATGTTATCTTAAGGAAATCATTATCAACAATTAATTTGTTATCACTAGCTGTTATCGAAGAACTAGT
>NJDP01000107.1 GCA_002254665.1 Desulfurococcales archaeon ex4484_58
GCTAGTATATGTTGTGATCCAAAGTTTAGATCCTCCTAAAGCACGTTGTTTAGATGAAAAACCCTATACCGGGCCTAGATTGGTTTTTATGAATAGTTTTAGAGAAGTGGTTGATAAGTATAGAGTGGAGAATAGCTTATTAATAGCTACTAGTAGGTATGGTAAAATACCTTCTATTGAGGAATTAAGAAGAGTTAGTAGTTTTGAGGATGTAATTGTATTGTTTGGTTCACCTAAACATGGATTATACGATATAGCGGAGGAGGAGGGTTTTAATCTAGTAGATTACGTTGATAGGGTCTGGAACACTATTCCTAATCAGAGGGTTAAGACTATTAGGACGGAAGAAGCATTAATATCCACACTAGCTATATTAAACATGTTTATTAATAGATAGGTTTTATAAATCCCGATATATGTGAAATACGTATTAACGAGAGAAACTGGTGAATGCTATGGGTCATAGAAAACATAGTGCGCCGAGACATGGAAGCCTAGGGGTTAGACCTCGTAAGAGAGCTTCTAGTATAACTCCACGTATTAGAAGCTGGCCCAAAGAATCATGGTTTGATTTAATCGTTAAAACTATTGGTGTTAAAGAGGCTGAGAAAGTAGGTGTTTCTAGTAGACCAGTGCTACTTGGATACCCAGTGTATAAAGCTGGTATGAGTCATGTGATACTTATTGATGATAAACCATATACACCTACATCTGGTAAAGAAGTATTTGTTCCAGTAACTATCCTTGATGCACCACCACTCTTAGTGGTTGGACTCAGAGGCTACACTTATGACCCTATGCATGGTTTGAAAAGTATAGGTGAAGTTTGGCGTTCACCAGTCAGCGCGTTGATCGAGTTGTATGAGGAGATCTATAAGGATAACCCGTTAATCGATTTCGAAGTAAAAGAACTTGTTAGGAAGTACTTGAAAGGTTTAAGAAAGGTTAATCATGGATTAGTAAAACCGGATCCTAACGGTGAGTATGGTTATAAGTTTATCGAGGGTAGATGGGAGGATAAACTTGAGAAGATCAAGGGCTTCGAGTTAACAGATCTCCGCGTACTTGTTTCAACAATCCCTATACTATCTGGTATAGGTAAGAAGAAACCAGAGATCCTAGAGATAAAGATTGGTGGTGGTAAATTAGAGGATAGGATCGAGTATGCCGAGAAAATACTTGGTGGATACGTTACTGTTGATCAAGTTTTCCGTGAAGGACAATATGTAGATGTAATTGGGGTTACTAAGGGTAAGGGGTTCCAGGGTGTTGTTAAGAGATTTGGTGTTAAGGAGCTACCACGTTGGCATAAACATCGTAAAGGCAGTAGAAAGATAGGGTCTAGAAGCCCCGGTTTTGGAACTATGAGTGAAACTCCACAAGCTGGTCAAATGGGTTTCCATAGGAGAACAGAGTATAATAAGAGGATCCTGAAGATTGGTCTTTATGGATGGGAGGTTACACCTAAAGGTGGATTCTTAGGTTATGGTATAGTTTATGGTCCTTATATCATGGTTGAGGGAAGCACTATTGGTTCTAGAAAGAGATTGATCTTCTTAAGACACCCGATCAGACCACCCAAGTGGGTTCCGTTAGAAGCACCCCAGATCGTATATTATAGTCATGAAAGTAAACAAGGTGTGTAATAGAGATGGTTTGGACGTTAGTAGTTCCATTTAAGCTTGAAGAGAAAAAAGTTAGGTATTATAGTGTAGATGGTGAGGCTTTAGAGGAAATTGTTTTACCAGAAATATTTAGTTTACCTATTAGGAAAGATTTGATTAGAAGAGCTTTTCTCTCAGCATTTACAGCTATGATACAGCCTAAAGGAAGAGATCCTATGGCTGGTAAGAGAACAACTGCTAGGAGCTGGGGGGTGGGGCGTGGAATAGCTAGAGTACCACGTATACCTACTAGTAGAGCAGCATTCATATCTTTTGCACGTGGTGGACATAGAGCTTTTCCGCCTAGACCGGATAGGAGGATCCATGAGAGGATAAATAAGAAGGAGAGAGTATATGCTATAGCTTCAGCGTTAGCAGCTACATCTATACCGGAAATAGTACGTAGTAGAGGCCACATCTTCTCAACCGAGTATCTACCAGTTATCGTCGTTGATGATGTTGAAGATAAGATTTCAAGAGCTAAGGATGCTAAGGCTTTATTGGAGAAACTAGGTGTTTGGAGTGATATTGTCCGTAGCTACGAGAGGATAAGGATTAGAGCTGGTAGGGGTAAAATGAGGGGTAGGAGATACGTTGAGCCATGTAGTGTATTATTCGTGATATCTAATTATGATAAACCATTTGCTAGAGCGGTAAGGAATTTCCCTGGAGTAGATATTGCTACACCAAATAATCTAAGCATCCTACACTTAGCACCCGGGGGTGAACCCGGTCGTTTAACAGTGTTTACATACTCTGCTCTCCAAATGATCGGTGATAAGTATAGGGTGTTATATCCATGAGTAGTGAGGATAGATTATACAAGATACTTATTAGACCTGTTCATAGCGAAAAAGCACTTACATTAATTGATAAGGAGAATACATTAACATTCATAGTTGATCGTAGAGCTACGAAACACGATATAAAAAATGCTGTTGAAACAATATTCGGAGTTAAAGTATTAAAGGTTAGAACACTCATAACTAGTAAAGGCGAAAAGAAAGCATATATCAGGTTATCACCCGAATATAAAGCCTCGGATATAGCTACACAACTAGGTATAGTTTAGAGTGGTGGATAAAGAATGGGTAAGAGAATACTTGTTCAGAGAATGGGACGTGGATCACCGACTTTTAGGAATCGTGGACATTTAAGAGTGGGTCCTGCAAAATACCCCTCTATATTTCTTGACCAGACGTTTAAGGGTAAAGTAGTTGATTTACTACATGATCCCGGTCGTTGGGTTCCGTTAGCCAAGATCGTGTTAGAGAATGGTATGGAATTTCTAACACCAGCTGTTGAAGGTATGTATGTTGGGCAGATAATAGAGATCGGTCCAAACGCATCTATATCTAATGGTAACATTTTACCATTAGGACAAATACCTGAAGGTACACAGGTAGCTAATATTGAGAAAAGACCTGGTGATGGAGGCAAGTTTGTTAGATCATCTGGGACCTACGCATTAGTGATAGGTAGATCTGGTAATAAGACACATGTACAGCTTCCAAGTGGTAAGATCATAGAATTACCTAATACTGCGAGAGCAATGATTGGAGTAGTAGCTGGTGGTGGTAGACCAGAGAAACCATTATTGAAAGCAGGTAATGCTTATCATAAATGGAAAACAAAAGCTCATAAATGGCCGCGTGTACGTGGTGTAGCTATGAATGCTGTAAGTCATCCACATGGTGGTGGTAGTCATCAACATGTCGGCAAACCATCAACTGTAGCCCGTGAAACACCACCGGGTAGGAAAGTTGGTCATATAGCTGCTAGAAGGACTGGTAGAAAGAGAGGTAAATAGTGATTAGTTAATGTTTTGAATTATAGTTTTATTATACTCTAAAAATATTCTATTCTAATAAGATATGTTAGAAACTGGTATTGTTACTATGGAGGCAAATGATCCTATAGTTGAAAAAGTATATGAGATATATGGACAAGTAGTTAAGGCTAGAGAACCAATTAGAGACCCAGAAACTATGTTGAAAGCATTGAGAGAAGAGTATAAACTAATTGTTAAACCCTACATAGTCTATATAACTATAGCTGCATTCCTTAATAATAGACCTGTACTCTATGAAGGGCCGCCAGGTACTGGTAAGACTGAAATTGGAGAAGCAATACTTACCTTATGGAGTGGAAAGTCAGCATTTATACTGCCATGTAGCGAGAACTATGATGAATACCGTGTAATAGGTGATTTTCACCCAGCTATGGCTATGGCTAAGGGTTTTAATGAAGAAAGCTTTATACCTAGACCATTACTAGCAGCATTAATACTTGATACAGGTGTATTAGTAGATGAAATTAGGAGGAGTAGTGAGGAATTCCAGAACATGTTGTTAGATATAATAGATAAGAGGAGAATAATTGTACCAGAGCTACGTAGAGTATATGTTCAGAGAGGATCTGGTTTTCAAATAATATTTACAAGCAATCCTTTAGATATTGCTCAGAACGAGTTAAGTGATGCTTTTCTACGGAGAGTAGTACGTATAGAGTTTAAATACCCGACGATAGAGGAGGAATACGAGATATTAAAGCTTAGACTAGGTGATCTAATATATAAGTTGAGCGATGATCTAATATCTAAAGCGTTAAGAGTGGTGAGAGAACTTAGACAAAAAGGGATATATAAACCTGGGACAGCCGATCTAGTTTCATGGCTTACCCTAACAGCTATACTAGCCGATTCTAAAAAGAAAGAAAAAGCCGAACCAAAAGATCTATATGAAGCTGGTTTAGCCACACTATTTAAAAACCCTGAGGACGAGGATCTAGCGCATGAACTTCTCAAATAATAGTGAAGTAATTAATGAAATTAGAAAGTATCTGATGGAAACTATTGATAAGTATAGTAGAGAGAAAACTATAGTAAATTCTCCAATAGATCGTACGCTCTTATATCTGAAGCTTTCTATTATCCTAAATAGTATTATAAGAGATAAAGAATTAAGAGAACAGGTATTGATGGAATTAAATAAGATATTTAGCTATAGAGAAAAACAAGAAACACAGAATAGGAAAGAGATAGTATATGAGAGTAGAATGGATATTTTAAAAACTCTTTATGGCAAGAAGAAAGTAACAGTATCAAGTATCTTCTCTAGAAAGATCAGCACTAGTGAAATATTAGACTATATATGGTTAAGGAAAGAGGGCATAATTAGGAAGGGTAAAGATGGTAAATTAATAATAGATCGTAGGATCTATAGTGAAGGGTTTGATAGAGAGAAAATTAGAAGGATCAATGTAAGCGATCTAATTCGATACATGAAAGAAATACCTAGTAGGTTATGGTTTAAAGTAATAGATAAGGGGTTTTTGAATAGATTAGAAAATGAAGATTTTATAAAACTCTTAGATTCTCTCCACGGATATAACCCTAAGATAGATCAAGAAATGATAAACGAATTAAAACAGAGACTAGATCATGGGTGGAGGCCTAGTTGGTATGAATGGAGAAGGATTGGAGATTTTATTAGAAAAACAGTTAAGAGAAAACCTATTAGATACATGGGCCCATATACACTGTACTGGCTTGATCCATCTTCTTTTAGTAGAGATATGCAGAAAAAAGTTTTAAATGATTTAATGATTCTTCCTCTTCAAGAGAGATGGAAGATCGTATCTAAATTGAGTAGATGTAGGGGTTGTGAAGACATTCTTCGAAAACTTGATCTTGTATCACTCTCGACTATAGGTAATCCTAATAGGTATGATGAGGAATTAAGGAACAGAATACTTTTAGGTAAAAGCCTTATAAACTATATAAACTATGCATTGACGCGAGATGAGTCTTATCTTGACTACTCTATGTTCTTCTTATCAAAAGTTGATCAGTCAAAGATAGATCCCCGTTTACGTCCTCTTTATC
>NJDP01000108.1 GCA_002254665.1 Desulfurococcales archaeon ex4484_58
ACCCTAGACACGCAGCTATAAGTCTAACTGGAGAACCACTACTATATCCTAGACTAGGTGAATTAATACGTGAATATCATAAGAGGGATATAACAACATTCCTCGTAACACATGGTGTGAGACCAGATATACTAGCTAGTCTCGAAGAAGAACCTACACAATTATATCTTAGCCTCGAAGCATGGAGCAAAGAGAAATACCTAGAGTTCAATAGACCAATAGTTCCACGTGCATGGGAGCTAGTAATGGAGACGATCGAATTGTTTCCAAGCTTTAAATCACCAACGGTCTACAGAATAACAATTATCAGGGGATTCAATGACCACGAAGAAGCGATTAAAGGTTTTAAGAAACTAATAGAGAAAGGTAACCCTACATACGTTGAAGTAAAAGCATACATGTATATGGGATATAGTAAATCAAGACTTAAACCAGAAAACATGCCTAGTCATGAAGAAATAAGAGAGATCGCTAAGAAAATAGCTGATGAAACTGGTTATATGTATTTAAGTGAAAGTATACCTAGTAGAGTTATATTGTTAAGTAGTATAGATAAACCAATAAGGCATGGAAAAGGATGCCCGGATGGAGTTAAACATCCAGAGAAATACGTTCCAGTAATGACTCACGAGTATGAAGAAGCACGTGAGGACTAGATAATGTCTATTACTAGTAAATTCCTTCTGGTAGTCACGCTCTTAGCAATATTTAATTCTATAAGTCTCGTTGATTCAGCTAAATATCCGGTAGTAGAGAATACCTATAAATCAACCATTGTGTTTAAAAACTTTATTACGAGAGTATTGAATAGAGAAATCGTTTTAGATGGGGTAATAAATGGTGTTTTAAAAGTAAAGTATGTGTATAGATCAGATAGAGTATATGTTACAACAAAATATCTAAACTATACACTACTGGGTTTTGAAACAAAAGATTCAAGAACATATATTATGAGCTTACTTAAACAATCACGTAGCTACATATATAGTTTAAATGAAAAACCATACCCACCAAATGAAACATTCATATTTAACCCTAGGATAAAATACTATGTTTCACCATCTAATTTAGAACCAAATGGTATGGTTAAACAAGGATTAGAAATTGGTGTATCACTTACCGAGTATAGATTTTTTCAATACGATCTAATGACAGGTTCGTTGATCAAATTAAATATTACATCAATTATTAAGATGAGAGGTAACACCAGTATCTATAGAATATTACTAGAGTTAATAAATTCTAGTGTAAAACAACTAAACATATACACGATCAACGCAGACTATCTCTTCATAGCAACAATTTCCTCAATAATTATAAGTGCCTTAATCATAGAAAAGATCTTGAAGAAACCATAGATAAATGAGGTATATATATGCTTCTATATTACCTAACAATATGTTTTACCTTAACGATAATATACGACCTAGCTAATTATATTACAGTATTCAAAAAGATTGGTAGAGAAAAACCTGTAAACTCGCCATATTTCATATTATATGCTTCACTCCGTATGTTTATACCATTCATATCATTAACTATAATATTTGTGTCAATACATGATCTAGATGCTCTATATGAGTTCATAGTATCACAGATTAGACTCAATACATACACATTGCTCGTATACCTATTAACTCCGATCCCCGTGTACGTTGCTACAATACTATTCATAATAGTCGGATCCTTATTTAGAGTAATTGATCGAGTGAGATTGAAGAATGCTATTGGGGAAACAACCATCAAAAATATATCACTATTACTAATCCTTGTATTTGCTACTGGTTTAACAGTTAATGCGATATTTGGTTTTGGAGAAGAGATTGGTTGGCGATCTTATATGTTCATAGAACTATATAGGGTTTATGGTTTCTATTATGCAGTACTTTTATCTGGTATCATATGGGGGTTATGGCACGTACCTCTATACATAGTAGTTGATCCTAAAAGTGTAGAGCTCGGGTTCGATAGCACCTGGTTTTTAACAGTATATTATGTTATATTCTGTACCCTATTATCAATACCATTATCACATCTATTACTGTTAACTAATAGTATAGGGCCTTCATCTGGACTACATGGTTCAATAAATGCTTTATGGAGATTAACACATAATATTGTGGTAAGAGAAGATAATATAGTATATAGAACTAAATATTTGTTAACACTAACTATTTCATGGTTTATCCCTATCTTACTGATAGAGCTAATCATTAATATATGGAGCGTTTAGGTAGTAGTTATATGTGTGATCTTATTATTAGAGAATTCGATAAAGAAGATCTAGATAGTGTACTTGATATTGAAGAGAAGTGTTTTCCTAAAGAACAGAGATACTCTGTAGAAGTATTCATAGAGTATCATAAGAGGGATCCTGAATTATTTCTTGTAGCTGAGCTTGATGGAAAGATTGTTGGATACGTTATAGGCGCTCAGATCGAGGATTGGGGTCATATAGTCTCTCTAGCTGTACATCCAGACTATCGTAGAAGAGGTATTGGTGAGTCTCTTCTCAAAAATATAGAGGAGAGACTGATTAAACGTAGGGTTAAGCTATTATTACTTGAAGTAGCTGTATCTAATAAACCAGCTATAAATCTCTACCTCAAACATGGATATCAACCGGTGAGAATTCTCAAGAAATATTATGAAGTAGAAGATGCATTATTAATGTTAAAACTAGTTAAGTAATATTCTTGTAGGTTTTTAATCGATCAATTTATAGTATTTACCAGCATGTTTAATTACGCGAGCATCTTTGATCATAGCATCTAATAGTGTTTTTTCTAGAATAGATAGTTTATTAACCTCATTAACTGGTATTGGGAATTTTTTCTTGAAATCATTATAGAAATCTAGATCAACAACAATAGAATCTATGATCTCTATTTTACCTTCAAGTTTTAATTCATCAAGCATAGGGCCAAGAACATTTATTGCTTCTTGAATATTCATAACTGGCCTAGGTAGCTTCTCCATCTTCTCTTCTCTCTTTTCATTCTTCTTTTCTCGACTCTCTTTTCTACCTATGTTTCTCCTAATCGCCTCTAATTGTCTAGCTAGTTTATCTATAATATCTCTTATTTCATTCAATTGCTTTTCAAGCATATCTATTCTTTCAATGATGTCTCTATTTTCAATAGATATAGTTTCGCTATGTTTTTTCTCTTCTCTAATCTTCTCTTTAGGCTCTATTCTCTCCTCCTCTATCTCGATCTCCTCTTTTTCTTGAATTGATTCTCCAAGTATAGTCTTCACAAACCATTCTCCTTTACTAGTTAATATGTATCCTTTACCAACTCTTTCAACATAACCATTACCTTTCAATCTATAGAGTGTATTACGTATAGTGTTTGGATTAACGTTAAAGACTATAGATAAATCCTTAATAGATGCACCTGGGTTTTCATATAGATACTTAAGTATTTTTGCAGTTAATGTTTTTCCATTCAATCATATACACCATTCACGATTAAAGCTATGCTGTATAGGTAATTTATATATTCTCATCTAAATATATGGTGTTTATAATATGATAGGGTTACTATTTATCAAGATATATTAAGGGGTTTTATCCATACCATTGTTAGGTATACCTAACAATTAAGGGGTGTATATGAATGGACGGGAAAGCTCATAGTCACTCTTATACACATAGGTTATTTGATGAAGAAACAGAAAATGCTCTTAGAGAGATCTTTAACAAGTTTCAAAGAGAGGTTCTAGATTATCTAGTGGTTAGTAAGAATAACCCGGATGAATGTCCAACATGTGGAGAAGCAGAGCATTTAGCTACGGAACTCAATAGGATCTCTAATGGTAAACTGAAAATAGAGATTATTGATAAAAACGATGATATAGCATCAAAACTAATTATTCGATACACACCAGCTTTCATCTATGGATCAAAACGTAGGAATATAAGATACTATGGATTACCTAGTGGACAAGAATTTGCACCATTCATCTATATTCATCAATACATAGCTAATAATGAGATCAAATTATCGAATGAGACAATCGAAATTATAGAGGCTATTGAGAATCCATTACATATAAAGATCTTTGTAACACCGGAATGTCCCTATTGTCCATTAGTAGTTGATTCATTCAATCAGATGGGTTTAGTAAACGATCTATTACTAGTTGAGACTATTGAAGCAGTAGAACTACCACATGAAGCGGACATGTATGGTGTAATGTATGTTCCATATGTGGTATTAACAGATCCTGCTAGACAGAAGGAATATGGTGTAGAACCAATAGAAGTTATAAATGGTTATCTACCGCCAGAAGAAATGGCTAAAGTAATCTATAATACATCAAAGAAGATAAAGAGAATAGGGTAGATAAAGAGTTGGTTAATAAAAAGATTAGTCGTAGAGCTGAGGAATACTTAGAAGTAATATATTCTCTAAAATCACGTGGTGAAAAACCGGGAGTTAGGAAAATAGCACGTATACTAGGAGTTAAACCGAGTAGTGTAGTTGATTATCTCCGTAGACTATGTCGTGAAGGATATATCATATATAGACCTGGGGGAGAAATAGAGCTTACAGAGAAGGGATTAGAGATAGCAAGGGATATTAGGAGGAAACATGAGATCATAAGAGAATTCCTAATAAGAATAGGTGTGCCTCCAGATATAGCTGATGAAGATGCATGTTATATTGAACATGGTGTTCATCCAGAAACATTGGAGAAAATAATTGAGTTTCTAAAGAAGGACTCTAAATGTCTATAAATAGAGTTTTTCAAGTAGTATAACTAGTTTAACCGGATCTTCTCCAACTATACACTCCATTTTCTCTAATTCTTTAATACTATAACCATAACTGGTAGCTACATCTTTTTTATCAATTCTATCGAGACAAATAAAAGATGATCCTTCACTAAATACATTGTATTCGCGATGAATTCTTGTATTTAATTTCTCTACAAATCCTATTAGAGGGGCTGGTTTACCCCTATATATCCTCGTTAAATAGATGGTTTCACCAACACCCCTGCAACCGATCAATAATTCATCGAATATTAGCCTATCTAGTAACTCTAAATCATTCGTCAACCGATCAACTGCATCTAGTAATCTATTAAAACAATAATGTTCACTAACGATCCTCTCAAAGTATCCAAAGGGATTGCCGCTTCCAATCGATAATATATTCATTGATCTAATGAAAGATTCTTTAACACTATAACCCCTCTCTATTAAACAAGTAAATAATCCAGTAAAAATCCGGGGGTCTATTCTATTCTCTGTTAAATAACCCTCAACTATATCTCTATTACTTAATAATAAATGTAGATAGAGATTATCTTTGATATTATTAAGTGAAACTGTACAATCATCCATACGGGAAACACAGATCCTATAATCTAACTCATTGTGTGAAACAATAAATGATCCATCTTCAAATCGAATATTTGGTTTACAACCGCTGATCCGGGGTTTACAATCTAGTATGTACAATCCTATCGATAAATATATTTGGTCATTAATATCTAATCCTTCAATACATACTTGTTTATCCATACCGATCCCTTAA
>NJDP01000024.1 GCA_002254665.1 Desulfurococcales archaeon ex4484_58
TGAAGAACCAACCTTTACTATTCTACCAGTCAAACCTATTATATCCGATTGATTAAGTGGTTTACTCGGTGAATAAACAATATTTGTACCTACCTCTGGTATCAGCTTGTTTAATTTAGGTTTCCTCGTTATCTTATCTAACCATTCTCTATAATACTCTATATTTGGATCCGTTAATCTACCTTTTTCACAAAACTGTTTAAATATTCTATATTCTCTACAAACTATATTCATTAATAATTCATGTATAATGCTATTGATCATTAACGTATATTTTAGTTGATCCCCCTTTTCAATAGCGCTTATTAAAACTTTAATATAATGTTCTATGCGGTCAGTATCCAATCCTTCTATAGAGAGTTTTTCATAGTAATAGTTTATTGGTTTATTCAGATATTTATGGATCTGGGGTTGAGTTAAATCAAGTATTCCAGCTATTTTTCTCTGACTATAGCCTTTCTCATACAGTTTATGAACTAAAATACCCTTAACTGATGGTATGATCTTTTTAGCCGCGATCTCGTATATTATCACCATGGTGTTACACTTAAATCATATCTTCTCTTGTATCTTGATAATTCACTAGATCCCTCTTAATAGTTACTTTAAAACCAGCATGTAAACCACCGATTTTCGCTGAGATCCTTTCAGCTAATGATATGATCTCATTTAATACACTAATCTCTTTCTCGAATACATCTTCATAAGCCATCATTTCACTTAAGATCTCATTTATAGCATCTAGTTCATTAAAGACTATACGGCGGAAAACTTGTTTATCTATAGAATTCAATGTATTTTTCATAGCTAGCCTCTTTAATGTATGAAGTATGTTAACAGGGTCTAGGCTTCGATACTTTATAAGTAGTATACGTAGTTTAGGTTCACCTATATCCAGATTTCCACTATACTCTAATAATGTTTTTCGAGTAGCCTCTAGATCCGTGAAACTCCACCATTTCTGTGTAGTTGATATATATGTTTTTTCTATTAAACCATATTCTCTCTCAAGTATTCTAAGTAGATTTGATGGATTATAGTTTATCCCCATTCTCCTTAGACGAAATACTAGTTGTTTATAACTAAAATCTCCGTATCTATGATCAATATTTGGATCTAATGCTATATCTAATGCTGTTCTTAAAACTAGATATCCTTTATCTCCATATTTATCTAGAAACTCGTTTATCCTATCTTTTATCTCATACTCATTAATCAAAGCTAGGAGACACCTATATATGCTGATTTACTTCAGAGCTATATAAACAATTTTGTTTCGGTGAATTACTAACCTATTTAATCTCAAGTAATAATACAGTAATACCTAGACAACAAATATGGTATTGGGTTTAAGGTGTTGGTTGAACTGGTATTGATCGCTAAGGATCTACATAAAGTATATGATGATGGAACATACGCTGTTAAAGGAGTTAGTTTTAGTGTTGCTGAAGGTGAAATATATGGTTTGATCGGGCCAAATGGTGCGGGTAAATCAACGACTCTAAGAATGATCGCCGGTTTGATCAAGCCTACTCGAGGGGAAGTATACGTGGATGGATTAAATGTTTTTGAGAAACCAGTAGTTGTTAGGAAGAAGTTAGGTTATCTACCTGAGGAAGCTGAAGTGTATGGTAGGCTTACAGGATATGAGCATTTAGAGTTTTATGCTAAACTATATGGTGTAGAGGATATTGAAGAGACGGTAAAGTATGGTGTTGAGTTGAGTGGTTTAGGTGATAGAATATATGATAGGACGAGTAATTACAGTAAAGGTATGAGGAGAAGATTATTATTAGCAATTGTATTGATGAGGAAACCACGTCTAGCATTACTTGACGAACCTACTAGCGGGTTAGATGTATATGGTTCTGTTCGTGTACGTGAAGTTATTAAGAAATATGTACGTGAGACAAGGTCAGCCGTTGTATTGAGTAGTCATAATATGCTTGAAGTAGAGTATCTATGTGATCGCGTAGGTTTTATCTATAATGGTAGAATAGTTGTTGAAGATAAACCTAGTAGAATTATTGAGAGATATAATGTATCTAATCTGGAGGAAGCATTTGTTAAAGCAATCGAGGGGTTTGAAAAGAAATGATTGGTAGAGATATTAGTGTGTTGCTTGATAAAGAGTTGAAGGATTTATGGAGAGATAGGAAAACATTAATTACAACTATTATCCTACCACTAGTAATGCTTCCACTACTAGGTATTGTGAGTTTAGCTCTTATAGCTCAACAACCAGTTAATGTAGCTATTGTTGACTTGGATTCTACACGATCAACAGATCCATTATTAAATTTAACAGTGGATTCTAGATGGTTAGTGGATAATCTCACGTATCATCTCCATAAATATGGGTATAATGTATTGCTTGCTAATAGTACGCAAGTAGTTTCCGATCCAGATGTAGATGTTGTAGTTGTTATACCAGAGGGTTTTTCAAGGAACGCTACTAGCTTGAAGACTACAGCTAAGATCACTGTTTATCGTAAAGCTGGTTATCAATCAGCCGCTAGAGCTGAATCAACAATTCATAGTATAGTATCTGTTTTCTCTCGTAACCTATCAAATTATAAGTTAAAAGCATTATCGAAGTTAGCAGGGATAAATGCTACGTTATCAGCACTCAGAAATCCGGTTCAAGCATATACTGAGCTTGTAACTGTTCACGGAGTCCCCGTTTCTATTGAGGTTGAGCTTAGGAATGCTTTTGCCCGTATACTAGTTTTAGCTTTAAGCTTTGTAGTTACACCAGCTGCATCCTATGTTATAGATGGTATTATTGGTGAGCGTGAACGTAAAACTATCGAGTTATTATTGGTTTCACCTGCCCCCCTATCACATATAATATATGCTAAGATGATAGCAGCCACTATACTCGGGATCATAGCTGCAATATTTGATGCTCTAGGTCTTGTAACCTATATAGTGCTTGCTAGTATCTCTTATGGAGCAAATATTGGTTTGATCATAGACTATAAATTATTGATCATACATGCTATAACAGCTTTCTTCACAATACTAGCTACAATAACTATAGCATTACCATTCATAACCCGAACAAGAGGTATTAGGAGTGCATCTAATGTTGCAGGTATAGTTACGACTGTAGGTATAGTATTCTTCTTCACTGGTTTCATGATAGATTACGTTAAGCTCTCTCCAGAGATACTATACCCACTATACATCATACCCTATGTACACAGTATACTTGCTATACAAACATATATGCTAGGATACATTTACAGGTCACTCCTACACCTACTATTTTTAGCAATAGTCAGTATTGGACTTCTAGTATTCACGACAAAAACCATAAACTCTGAAAAACTATTAATAGCTCCACCTTAATTTCATGGGAGTAGTCGATTATCAAAAACAAACTGATATTCTAAATTAGCCATGATCGTTTACTTAGGAAATTATATAAGCTAAGGTTAGGTGTTCATCCAAATCCTCTTTATACCTATTTTGTTAAAAGTCTTGGTCTTCAGTAGCTATTGCTTGTAACCCATTATTTATTATTGTTGCGACATGTATTGCATCTAATAGTTTAATCCATAATTTTATCGGTATCTTCGGTATCTCTTTTACTCTCACATATCCACCTATTCCAATAGAGAGTATATTTTACATAAGGAATTATCGCTCTATCTATCAACTCAATAGTATCAATATATTTAATGTCATGTTGTCTTTTTTGAAACATGAATAACTTCATTGAGCACTAATATATTGGTGTATAGAGTATTACTTGTTGCAAGGTTAAGCCAGAAATTATCTATGGTTTCCGCTTCGTCATCAAGTAATTTTGCATTAAGGTATATTATTAAACTAGTGTCAATGGAAATCTTCATCGAATTTTCCTAAAGATCCATTCTGCTAGATCAGCTAATCGAGCTATTTTACACTTTAACTTTTCTCTTCTTGGTCCATTCTATTATATCTCTAGACTCCTCTATACCTCTGATCACAAGCTTATCATCACAAAGTTCAATTATAACATATCCACCCTCTTTTATACCATAAGCTTCTCTAAGAACTTTAAGGATAATTATTTGTCCTTTAACCTTAATCCCAAGTTTAACCAGAGGTTATACCAAGTATAATTGTATTTCTCAAAATATAGACTTTTAGTATAGCTACTGTATAGAGTTAAAATACTTAGCATTCAATATATTCTATCAAATATACTCCTAATACCATTATTAGTATATCATTTATGATAATCAATGTTCTTGTAACATTACTATATGTTTGTGTAAGGCTATAATCTATGTTTACAATTGTACTAGTTTTAAATACTTTATCGAGTATGCAGTGTGTACTCATATATTTTCCTGCTATACCTTAATAGGCGATCATAAACTACTTCCACCCCTATCCCGGGTTTCTCTAAAGGTTTGAGTATTCCAGGTTTAGTGAAACACCATGGAGGCTCAACTATATCCTCTTCATAGTATCTCGTGGACTCTGATATATCGTTAGGATACTTTATAGAGGATAATGTAGCAGCTGCTACTTGGAATGCTCGACCAATTCCTGTTTCTAACATACCGCCGATCCATATTGGTATGCTGTTCTTCTCTGCGAATTCATTAATCTTTAGTGTCTCGGTTAACCCACCCACTCTTGCTGGCTTAACGTTGATTACCCTATAGCTTCCCAACTTATAACCTGCTTTTACATCATAAAGGTTTTTAATGCTCTCATCTAAACAGATCGGCGTCTTGATCATGTCTTGTAGGATAGAGTGTTCATATAGATCTTCATAACTTAAAGGTTGCTCGATCATCAATAAGCCATATCTATCTAACTCTTTAAACACACTAACATGCTCTAGAGTATAAGCCGCGTTAGCATCTACTTGCAGAGGTATATCACCGTATTCTCTACGAATAATCTTTACTGGTTCAATATCCCAGCTTGGAGCGATCTTTATCTTGATCCTCTTATAGTTATGCTCTAGATAATAACCAATAAGTCTCAATAAACGATTCATATCACCTATAACGCCAATACTAACACCCGATTCAATCTCATTCTTTACACCACCTAATACCTTGTAGAGCGGCTGTTTCAATTGTTTAGAATAGAGATCCCAGAGAGCGAATTCAAGACCAGCTTTAGCTATACGATAACCTCTAATACGTTTAACGCGATCAAGATATTCGCTTGGATGGTTTAATCTAGGATTCTTCATCAATATGGGAATTATGAATTCACGGTAAACATATAGTGTTGTATCAACTGTCTCCCAACTATACAATGGCTCATCATCAACAGGTGCTTCACCCCACCCAGTTAAACCATCACTTGAATCCACCCTAAAAACTATACAATGGCGATCAACCGTTTTACCAAAACTAGTCTCAAAATCTTCTCTAAGCTTCATAACAACATGATACAATACAATTCTTTCAATTTCCATAGCTTCTCACCAAGACAGAATTGATAACTTGTATTATAGGTATTCATTTTATCTACATGAAAGTATATTGGAGAGAATGATTAAATTACTGTATAAAACCTTCTATGACATAGGATTAAAGCCTTAGAGAAATAAAGTGGATCATTTAGAAATATAAATAGTACAGTAAAAAGAAAGACGGATCGTAGATCAATGAACAAAAGAAAATAGATATAGATTTACTGAATTATTACAATTAATTTGTTAAATAAAGAATTAGTAAGTAGAGAAAAATATCCGAAACACTCATCAAAAACTTTTTATAAAACTATAGTGAATGTATGTATTCTAGTACAACATGATTCATCTGAGATAGTCTTGCCTAATAGAGATGAGAAGAGTTTCATGGTATTTTTCATTATATTAGTGTAATTAACTATCTCTCGATGTCTAAGTTTCCTCTTCTCATGTATAATTCCATGGATATACTCCATCAAGTATTATTGAGAGATTCCTCCTCCACAGGATGTAGTAGCTGCGTAGTGGTTTTTCACGTGACAAGACATACCCTATGATCACGTACCCGTGTTTATTAAGGTAGTAGTCCATGATCTCTCTTAACCCGATTCTCCAACGAAGAATCTCTTCTGGATTCTCTCTACGTAGAGTCTCTATATTACTGGGTATCTCTATAACAACGAGATCATTGTTAGCTTCTAATCTATAGTTCTTCAATAATACGTTATTATCACTAATCTCTACTTCATTAACAAGATATGGTTTTAGACTCAATAGTTTTTCTATATTTATAGTTGCTTTCTCACTCTTTTCAACAATTTTCTTTACACGTCTAGACTTGATCCACCACTCGACTATTAAACGGTCACTAGGCATTCCACGATTAAGTTCATCTTGCAATTCACCATAGTAGTTTGGGTAGAAACTACGAGCGATCACTCCTAGTTTTGCTATGTTGAAGTAAGCATTACTACTACGTAATGGATCGAAAGTCCATTTAATCAAAGAATAACCCTTTTCTAATGCTAATTTACGTTGAGCAAGTTTTAAGTAGTAACCAATACCACGATAACGTTTCTCTGGCGTAACTCCCGTTAAATGGCTATATAGGTAGATCAAACCATTCTCGTAGCCAGGAAATGAAAATACTACTCCAACAGCTTCATCGTTTTCTCGGAAAGCACCAATTACTACTCCACCATTACGATGAGCAGCTATTAATGCATGGTAGGTTACAGCTTCACTATAATCCGGCATAACCCATATCTTAAGCTGAACATCCATGAGACGACGATAATCCATATTAGAAACTGGTTCACGGACAATTATGCGCTCCCCGTTAACCCTTAACTCGTATAGAGCATTACTCAATGCTTTTCCACCAAAAAACTAATTGATTATTTAAGACAAGATATTATTTTACACCATGGCAACTATAGTGTATTTTAGGTAATTACAACAACTCTCGGGTTACAATAATCTTAGAATAGTACGTAGAATGGTACAACAATAAGCCCTGGACATAACCTCTCCTAATAGTAGATCATATTTGATAGGGTAGGATCCAAACGACTATATCCATCATGGGAGCTCTGATCTATACCTAGTATTTTCCTCCCTTACAATTATTTATTTGATATAACATATGCTATAAGATGCTTGTCTAACTCTATGATAAATAGACTGGGACTAAGAGACATAGTTAAGTATATATTTTACCGAAAACTCTCTAAGAATAAAATGTAAACAACTGAATAGTTCAACAGTATAGTTTTTTATGTGGTAATATTCTAGCATATGATGAGTAATCATTAATGCTACTAAGAAATCATTAATTTTTCAACTCAAAATTAAAGATTAAAGGGTCATATAACCTTTATAGAATATCCTAGATCGCTTAACACATCATCTTTCAAAATCATGGAGATAAACCAGTAACTGGAAGACTAGGATTAATTTAAGCTAAAATATATGGTATGGAAAAAGCTTGTTATTCAAGACAATTCTTAATAGTAAAAGTCCATGTAGCCGTAATAATGGTGAACAGCTGGTTTAGTGAAGAAACTATATAAATGTGATCGTGGATCTATTGTTTATGTAGCTTAGAAGTACTTGTCTTAGGTAAATAACAACCATTCCTGGAATTTTATACTCTGTAGATAAATCATGGTTGTTTGTATAAATACTTCTCTTATTGATATACTTAATGTTCTATACTGGGGGTGATCATGTATGTCTCTCAAACCTATTTTATATACATTTCTATCTAAAACCTTTAGTTTAGCTGGTTCAATATCGCTTAGTTTAAGTAAATTATTCGACGAAATATATGCAAGGCTACACTATGTATCCTATCTCTTCCTAGAAAAGAGAGATTTAATCTTGTTCGTAAAACTGTTATTGGAGAAATCTAGAGGCACGATCTATAGCTATTCAGAGGAGTGGGTTGGGCTAAACTCTACGGTGCTTCAAGAATTCTTAGAGAATATTGGCTGTAGACCCATTGTATTCCATGAATATGATGATACGATCAATTATAGTGAAGTATATATTTGTAAAGAAATAAACAGAATAATTTTTATCCACTATGAATTCAAAGTAACACAACACATATGGATCAATTGGAAATCTTTAAAAGAACTAGAGGTGAGCAATTTAATCCTAGATAAATAAGATAAGTTCTCGACAAACTATACATGACGATTCAGCGATATATAGAATAGTGTTATTGAGATATTTAATAAAAATTCTAATGATAATTTGACACTAATAAAATATTAATACGGAGAGGAAAACATGAGTGAAGGTGGTGAAAAGTAGAGACCGGATTTTATTCCTAGATTTCTTCTTAGATTCTTATTTTCTTCTTGTAGTATTTAAAACCATTAAATAACAATATCTATATTTTGATCTATAACATTATCTCTTCTCTGGTGTTTAGGTTTGGTAGGAGATCAAGTAGTTTTATACTTTAAGTCTCGCAGACTTGTTATATGTATAATTAGTTTGCTTAAACAGTATCTATTATAGAGAAGAATAAGGTATTACACGAGTAAGTTAATTATACAATAAAATTATGGCTTATATAATGATAAGACCCGGGATTGTGTTTAGAAGATCTATAATTATTAAAATCATGTAAAATTGAATTTTGAGAAAATTAAGCTTAATTAGTACACCTGCTAATCAACTTATTAACATACGTATCTTCAAGGGGAGATCAGCATCTTTGAGCTTCTATTGTGTACTCGGAGGAGTTTGGATGTTTTGTAAGAACGTTTAATGTGGGTATTAAGATTATTTTTATATATGGTTCTAATTACTGGGCTTATTTAATTACTTTTTAACTCTATTTGAACCTTAATATCTACCCATGATACTTCGAACCATAACGTTAGAGGTTCTTCATCTTCTTTTATAACGAATAATAGATCTCCTTCAATAAATGCTTGAGGGGCTATACTGGTGTATAGAGACAGTTCATTGTATGGTATAGCTTGGAGTTTTTCCTCTTCGGAGGGATGAGGTACATATGTTTGTGGAAAAGTTTCTTCATAACTCCTTCCTTTATCAGTTACTAACATAAATAAACCTATATTACTAGGAATTCTAGTTTCTAAATCATTGTTTCCGATCCTTAATGTAACTATTACATATTTTTCATTCTCATCACTAACCTTATAATAGGAGTCATCTATCTTAATATACTTAGAATCCTTTATGCTAACCACAGTTATATTCCAATTATCTATAAACACGTGCTTTCCTAATTTACTCTTTATCAACGAAACATTAATAGCTGCATTAGTATAAGTAATTGTCGTAGTGAACATGGAAATGTATGTTACAGTTTCTATTGCTGTCCTAGTAGTAGTTAAGGTGGTTGCAACAGTATTTGTAAATGTTCGGTTTTTTGCCTCTACTCTATGGGATTGAATAGTACCTATATTATAGCCAAGTATACCAGATAATATGGAGACTAACACCATCGATATCAATACAATAAGTGTTTTTTCATAATGAACCCGTTTTCTCTCTACTATTTTTTGTATAAATACTAATAATACAGATTTATAGATTTAGGTGAGAAAATATCTTAAATAGTATAATTATATAAGGTGAAATAGATGTATAAGTATGGATATTCCTATGCATCTTCTCATACATTGATAGGTGTTCTGTTAATTATTCTACTTGTTCCAATTGAGGTACAAACAGTTGGATCTATGTTTAAGAATCAAGCTTCCACTACAGATATTGTAGTAGCCGTCGATCTTGCTCATGGCGAAAGTGATAAGTATCTAAATTTGATTATGGGTAATATTACATGGGTTACTTGGAGGATCATAGAGTCTGGTACGACTATTACTCAAGATATTTTATCAGATGTAGATGTACTTATTATAGGACAACCCACTATATCTTTCTCGCTTAGTGAGTATACAGCTATTAAGAACTGGTTCTTCCAAGGTAATAAAGTATTATGGATTGCAGGTGATAGTGATTATGGGTACGGGTCTGATACCCAAGAAATATGTAATAGTCTATTAGAATTTGTGGGTACGAAACTCAGATTAGAACTAGCTTCCATATACGATGATATACATAATGCTCAGAGATTTTATCGCGTATTAACACGTGTAATACCGGATAATATAACAGAGCTATATACATTTACTATATCTGAAAATATTGTTAATCCAGTGCTCATGCATGGACCTACAGCAATAATATGGGTCGATGAAACTAAGACATCACATGATCCGGTTGATGAGGTTTATTCGGGGCTGATCAGAATTGTGTGGAGTTATGATACTGCTTATGTTACTGATAACAATCCACCAAAACCCATGCTTTATAATCCGTTATATGACGTTAATAGATCATTTGTTATGGTTGCAGCTGAGTATTGGGAGGAATATAATAATTTAATTGTAGCTAGTGGTGAATCACCATACGGTGGCTACGAACCGATGTTTGCATGGGAATACTATAACGTAACACTAGACGGACCGGAATTTATCGAAAACATGTTCAAATGGTTTGAAAAAATAATTATTCATCTATACAAACCACCAAGCACTACTTCATCTCTTACAGAAACCACTACATTAACCAGAATCAGCACCAAAACTATCACCAGAACAGAAACTATCATACAAACTTATCAAACAACCTTAACAAAAACTATCAACTATAACCAAACCTCAACAATAACTATTATTATGACTTTTACATCCATAGTACCTTATACAACAACCTATACTACTATAGTGTCTTCTACAATTCACGAAAACGTCCTCACTATAAGTAATATTGTTATAATTATTAGTATTATAGTACTCACAGCATTAACTGCTTACGTAGTTACAAAGAAATAGCAAATATATCAGAACCGATAATTGTTTCTTAATAAGGAATTTAAATGATCTTCAAGTAAGAAAGTAATGGTTTCTAGCAACATGATATGTATGAATGAAGATATAAACATTGATGTTATCACATAATGGATGTCATGATCTTGGACATTAGATCGCTTAATAACCTGGGTAAGATGTGATCAGTTACATGTGAAACGTATTATATCTCAATAAACTGTTAATGTGGGAGATGGTGTTTTTAATCAAATTGGAATGAGTATATGATAAAAAAGTTGAAAAACCTCTATTGTTGAATTAACTATGTATTAAGGTGGTATGTAATGGTAAAGGCTGCTCATTACAGATTATTGTTTTATAATGATCAGGGGGTGCTTGACCCTATAAAGTTGTCACGGCAACTAGGTATACATATCAATACTGTTAAGAAGTATCTAAGACTATTAGAGAGAGAAGGTTTTGTTAAAGGAACAGATTACGGTGATTATAGGATAACTGATCGGGGATGGAGGTTTATCGATAGTTTAAAGAAAGTATTAACTAAGAAAGAGAAACCACCATACATACTAACCGACCCGTCGACCGGTCAACCGGTCCCATTATCTATAAATAATTATGAGCAACTCTATATAGCTGTAAAACATGGTTTAGTATCGAAGGAGATACTAGATGAGCATCTACGTAGAGGGTATTTAGTGGAATGGTTTAAGAATGCATTAGGCGATGAGTTTCTTGTTGAGAAAATTAGAAGGGGAGAAATCAAGGGTATAGACGATCTAGTTAAATACTTGGAGAAAATAATTGATTTATCTAGAGACGTACACTAAATACAATGTATTGTGGGTAAAATGATTAATCTAGAGAAGCTCCGGAACAAACTAGTCGTTTTTCTCGAAAATGCTAGATGGTGGCCTAGCAGTAATAGAGAATTTGAAATAGTGGATGTTTTTAGAGGATGTAAAGGAATATTATTAGTTCTCGAATCTAATAACCAATTATATCAATTACCATTATCTCCAGTTGAGAATGTACCAGAGGATATTTTGAAGGAGAAACGTTTCTTGGAATATGATGGTAAGAAGTGGATTGAGTCAGAATATACTATTTATTATATGGATTTAATGGATAGTTTAGAAGTTATTGAGAAAGAAACGTATAGAGAGATTCGTGGTAGGGTAGTTGAAGCTTCACCTATAGCTCTTGGAACAACTAATGTAGTTGCTAAACATAAACTAGATAGTGGTTTAGAAATTGTTGTTAAGAGTTATCGTTTACTTCCAATAAATAATTCTGAACCATTGATTATCACTAAACTCCATAGCAGTAGTTTCAAATACATCCCTAAACTCTATTATTCATATATACTAAGATTAGATAAGAAGATACACTCATCATTTATAATGGATTATATCCGTGGAGTAGGTGATGGTGGTAAACCGTTCTCTGATAGTTTTAAGGGGTATCTTGAGAAAGCTAAGGGTAAGAATAAGTCTTTGCTTAAATCAAGTTATAGGCTTAGATTAGCTAGAAAACTTGGATTAATAATAGCTGATATGCATGTTAAACTAAACCCTGGTTTATCTAGTGGGTTTTTTGGTTTAGAGGAGATTAGTAATAGTGATGTTAGTTTATGGATTAAGAGGATAGAGAATAGATATAAATGGATAATTAATCGATTGGATCAATTAATACTAGACTCTAGTGGTAGAGAGAAGAATAGATATGAATTCTGGAGATCAGTTATAACTGGTAAAAAATTCAGGAAGATATTAGATAAGGTAAAACACGATTTAGATAAATATTATATGGGGGCATATAAGGGTAGGATACACCAAGATCTCCATCTTCAACAGATGATTTATGTTCCAGAGAATGAAGTGTTTATTATAACTGATTTTGAGGGTGAACCCGGTCGTAGTGATAAGGAGAGGATAGTTAAAGAACCATTAGTTAGGGATTTAGCGACTATGGTTACTAGCTTCCATTACTTAACATTTACAGCATATCATGAAGCACATAAACATAGGGATCCTCATACAACAGCTGCTCGTCTACTCAAATATAAAATCCCTGTTACATGGGTTTGGGCTATGAGACATTCGGTTGAAATGATTCTCTCTTATTCTATATGTACTTCTAGAGATAGGATTGGTAGGGATTTATTTGGTTTTAAGAAATATAATCTTATGAAACATTACCATTTATTGCTTCCACCATGGATTGTAGAGAGAGCATTGTATGAAATTAGCTATGAATTAAGTTATAGGCCACACTGGTTTGTTATACCGGTTTTAGGCATTATTCATTCTCCAATCCCATACATGATTTGATCATATTGTTTCATATGAGAGGAGGGGTGGTGGTTGACTGATATTGTTTTTATGTTTGAGGTTCATCAACCCTATAGGCTTGATCGATTAGCTTATAGTAAATTATTAGAGAAGTCTTTACGTGGAAATCTAGAGATTAGTGATTTTGAGGAGATATTGTTTGATCAGGGATTGAATAGACTAGTTATTGAGAGAGCATCTAGTAAATGCTATATACCAGCTACAAAGATCATATTAGAGAATATATTGAGGTATAAGGGTAGTGGTAGAGAATTCAAAGTTAGTTTCTCTATTAGTGGTATTTTCCTTGAACAAGTAAGGAGGTGGAAACCTGAGATTATTGATTTATTTAATGAATTGGTTGAAACAGGTAATGTTGAGTTAATCGAACAGACTTATTATCATAGTTTAGCTGCTTTTATGCCTTTACTGGGTTGGAGTGAGCTTCGTGAACAAATATTTGAGCATCGTAGATTAGTTGAGGAGCTATTCGGTTATACACCTACAGCTATTGAGAATACAGAGTTTACGTATAATAACGATATAGCTTGTTTCTTTGATCAACTGAAATACAAAGTTGTTTTAACTGAGGGTGTTGATTGGATTCTAGGTTGGCGTAGCCCCAATTATGTATATAGAGCTTATAATTGTGATATTAAGGTTTTAACTAGGAATTATAGATTAAGCGATGATATTGGTTATAGGTTTAGCGATAAAAACTGGGATCAATATCCATTAACAGCTGATAAATACGCTGCTTGGCTTTCAGCTACACCCGGTGACCTAGTGTTTATTGCTATTGATTATGAGACTTTCGGTGAACATCATTGGCCTGAAACAGGTATTCACGAGTTTTTAAAATGGTTACCGGGAGAGATATTGAGGTATGAACACTTAGTATTTTCTACTCCAAGTGAAGTAGTTGATAAATATCCGGTTAGAGACGTATATGATGTTCCTCCATGGTCTAGTATTAGTTGGGCTGATGAGAGGGATCTAAGTGCTTGGCTCGGTAATCATATGCAATGGAATGCTTTTAAGATACTTGTTGATCTAAGGCCTTATGTTAAAGCATTAGATGACCCGGTGATCACTAGGTTATGGAAACTATTAACTACAAGTGATCACCTATACTATATAGCTACTAAATTCGGTAGTATCGAGCAAGTTCATAGTTATTTCTCACCATATAAAAATGCACCGGATGCTTACGCAATATACGTTCAAGCACTAAACATACTAGCATCGATTATAGCTGAGAAGATCGTGGAGAAAATATAGCTGAGAAGATCGTGGAGAAAAGAAGTATGGTTTTAAAGAACCTTGTATTACCGAGTGATAAAGCCTTCTATTTCTATAGATTAGATGAAAGCTATACTGGTTACTCAGCACATAGTATCCGGGAATTCATAGAGGTATTAGAGAAGATACCGGGTGACTCGATAATATATCATATTAGACGTGGTGATTTCCAATCATGGTTTAGAGACTTATTTGGTTTAGAAGAATTGGCCGAAGAACTAGATACGCTAGTGGAATCTGAGCTTCCAGCTGAAGAGCTTCGAAAAGAAATAGTTTCTCTAGTTAAAAAATATGTTGCTATATAAATCCTGTTTTACAATAATAGTGAAAAACTATTTATTCATATTCTTATCAATTCTTTCTAAATATTGAATCATTTATTTAAATCGTGGGTGGATAGCTTGGTTAAGATAAACTTTATATTTACTATTCATTTCCATCAACCAATTGGTCAGTTGAAATGGGTTAATGAGAGAGTGTATGAGAATAGCTATAAATTATTACTCGATATATTTAAGAAATATGCTGATCTAAAATTTACAATACATATAAGCGGTCCTCTCCTCATGTATCTAAGAGATACTTTCCCGGATTGGATCGAGGAGATAGCTAAACTTGGAGATTATGGTACATTCGAGTTTCTCGCTGGTAGTTTAGGTGAAGCTATTCTTCCACTATTACCAGTTGAGGATCGATTGTATCAAGTTAAAGAGTATCTCAGGTTTTTCGAGAATATATTTGGGTTTAAACCTAAAGGTTTATGGTTGCCGGAACGTGTATGGGAGCCTAGTTTACCAGAGCCTCTTGTACGTAATGGTATTGAGTATGTATTGATAGATGATTCTACACTTTATAGGAGCGGTAGGTCTGAACCAGATAACTACTATGTATGGTTGACAGAGGATAGTGGATACAAGCTTAAAATATTCTTTATAGATACTGGTCTACGTTACGTTCTCCCATGGCGTAGTAGTGAAGAAGTATTTAATTATATGTTGAGTAAAGGGAGCGATACTAGTGAACGTGTTATTGTATGGGGTAGTGATGCTGAGAAATTCGGTGAATGGAGGGATCGTGAATGGGCAGTTTGGTGGCTTAATGATTTTCTCTCGAAGATTAGGGTTAGACGCGATATTAGAATGGTTCATCCATCAGAGTATATTAGAGAGTATGGAGTTAAAGGTCTTCTCTATCTACCTAGTGGTAGTTATGATAAGATGTTAGAATGGAGTAGTGGTTTCTTTAGAAACTTTCTAGTAAAGTATCGTGAGAGCAATAATATGCATAAGAAAATGTTGTGGGTTAGGAAGAAATTATTGAAGATGCCCTATCGAGACGAAGATGCTTGGAGACACTATTACTTAGCACAATGTAATGATCCTTATTGGCATGGATTATTTGGTGGAATATACTTGTCTCATCTAAGACAAGCAGTTTATGAAAACTACATAGTAGCTGAGAGAATGGCTGAGGAAAGTATTGATTATTACTCTGGTGAAGAGGTATTGATAAAGACTATCGATTTTGATTATGATGGTTTCAATGAATACTTAATCGAAACCCCTAACATCAACCTCTATCTAAAACCGAGTGATGGAGGAACCTTATTTGAATATGATGTTAAGATTAAAGGTATGGAACATAATATACAGGATACTATGACTAGATACTATGAATCATATCTTGAAAACACGGGGTTTAACCCAGATTGGTATAGGAGAGTTAGTTTAAGAATTCACCTATGGAGTTTAGATACTAGTTTAAATGATTGGATCAACAATACACCATTCAAGGATAAAAGTGATCTAGCTACTAAGAATTATAAAACAATAGTAACTTCAGATAAGAAGCTCATAATGCGAACAATTGGTGGTTATTACGATGGAGTTAAGAGAGTAGATGTATTTGTTGAGAAAAAACTAGAGGTACTGAAGACTGGCTATAGTGTAGAGTACACGATAAAGAATATTGGAGGAGAAGCTATAAAGACTAAACTTGGTATAGAATATCATATCGCTCCAAAGATCGATAGAGAAAATAAAGATACATCGATCAACTATATAACCGACCATAAACGCGATATAAAAGAGAAATGGAAGGGATATGTGGATAAAATAGTTATCAAAACCCCTATCTATAAAGATATTGCCCTAGAACAGAGAGGTTTCGATGACATATGGGTTTCTCCATTAAATAGCCTAGCTAGAACAGAGAAGGGTTTAAAAGAGATATTTCAAGGCATAGCTGTGATGTTCATTAAAAATATCGTATTAGAACCAAATAAAGAGTATGTATTCAACGTTAAACACTACATAATAATCTAAAATTAATTTAATTATCCATCCCTAAAGAATTGCTGGCTCTTAGATAGATCAAGGATCTAGATATCCCATGTATAGGATTAATCAGATCTTAAACATTAATAGTTGGATAGATTATTTCGAAAAATCAATAAAATCCATGACTTTCATTCTATAACCCCAAATAATGTTAAATGGTCATAGTGTATTGATTAATAGGAATATGTAGAGAATTCGAGGTGTCGTATTTTGAAGATTTGGTTTTTAACATTTGAATCTAAAGATACGAAGAAAGTTGGTGGTTTAGCTGAGGTTCCCCCTAGACTTGGCGAAGCTCTTAAGAAGATGGGTTATGAAGTTGAAATTATTGTTCCTAACCATGGTTTTATACAGGGGTATAGAGGAGATGGTTTAGTTAGACTATATAGTTTTAAGACTCTATATGGTGATCTAGAGGTTTATATGTATACTAAACCAAGTGTTAAGCATATCATTATCTCTGGTAGTGTACTGGATGAACTGGAGATATATTCTCCAAAGTATTTAATGGATAAAGTTAAGGTTTGGGCTTTAGGGATTAAACATTATTATGAAGTGTTAGAGGAAAGGAGAAGACCAGATATTATACACGGTAATGATTGGCTTAGTGTTCCTTCTCTAGTATTGTTGCGTTCAATTGATAAAAGTCTTAGACTATACTACCAGATACATTTGTTATCAAAGACATATTTTAGTTTGGAAGATGTTACATATGATCTAGGCTTGGATCCTAGTAATAAAATATATGGTTTATATGGTTTAAAGAGTATTAGGGAATATTATGAGTTATCGAATGGTTATGCCGATCGTTTGGGTGGTTTATTATCTAATAAACTATTAACTGTTAGTAAGAATTATGTCCGTGAAGTTGTTAGGAGAACTGGGTTTGATCTAGAGGATCACGTGGATTATATACCAAATGCTACTACGTGGAGACTAGATGATATATTAGAGAAACTAAAAACTATTCATCCTGAGATAAAACAATATTTATCAATAGATAGTATTATAGGTTATGATAGGATCAATATAAGAAAATACTTGTTATTAAAAGCACTTAGAGATCTAGGCAAAAATGAGCCGATCGTAGATGATCGTGGTTTTAGAGAGTTCTTAGAAAAACTAGATATACCGCCTTTTACTGGTAAGGGTAGAGTTGAAGGTTTCAATGAAGATGGCCCATTGGTTATTATGACTGGAAGGGTTTCTAGACAGAAGGGGATCCATGTATTGTTGAGAGCTTTCGAAGACATAGTCTCTATTCTACCGGAGATAAAAGTATTATTGCTTCTACTACCTGTCTGGAGTGATCTTTCTTTAATTAATGATATTGTAGAACATAGTATATTGTTTAGAGAAAATCTACGAGTAATATTTGGTAGAGCACCTAGCATATATGGGTTAGCACATATAGCATCTAATACCATGGTTGCTCCCAGTATCTATGAGCCTTTTGGTTTAATAGCTCTCGAATCAATGGTTTGTGGTTCACCAGTTGTTGCTTCGTATACTGGTGGTTTAGCTGAAACAGTAGTTGATATTAGGAGATACGGTGTTATTGGTACTGGTTTACATATAACACCTAGCGATTGCTTTGAACTCGCCCATGGTTTAACTGATATGGTGTTATTTATGGAGACACTATATTATAAACCGTGGAGCCGTGAGTGGATAAGATTGGTTGAGAGAATAGATAATAGGGTGTTAAGAGAACTATTGATCTCGAATCCAAGAGCACCATTACTGGTTAGAAAATCTTGTATGAAGAGAGCTGATCAATATTCATGGGATAATTCAGCTAAAAAAGCATTGCTGATCTATGGTGGTAAATAGTTTTGCCTCTGAGAAAGAAAGGTATACGTATATCGCGTGATAAATGGCTTCGTTCAATACCTAAACGATTAATTGAAGATTTCGAGAAAGATGATAAAGGTAATATAGTTATTATTGTTGAGCTTAGAGAGAAGGGCCTTTTATCGAAGATCCTAAAAATAATCTCGACATCGCCTACTCCGAGATATAAGAGGATTGTATTGGATCAGATGGGTTCACGTGTATGGATGCTTTGTGATGGTAAACATAGTATAGACGATATCGTAAAGATTCTTGTCCGTGAAACTGGTTTATCTCGTAGAAACATTGAATTAGCTATTTATAATTTCATAAAAACACTAGCTACTAAAGGTTTGATCGAATTATATATACCGGTTGATGAGGGTGGTGGGTCTGGGTAAAGTTGTCTCATGGAACCACGTAGTATTCAAGCTTCCAGACAACTGGGAGGTTACAAGCGAGGGTGGATCTAGATTTAATGGCATAATAGTAGCTGCTCCCGAGAAGGGGGGTAAATTAGAGATTTATTGGAGGAGAAGTAGTGGTAAAAAGTATTGGAGAGAACATGAAAGATATGTTGATAAATTGGTTAAGAGGGGTTTTGAGAGAAGGTCTCGATTTAAAGTAAGTATTAAGGGTCATGAAGCATTTGAAGATGTACTGATCAATGGTAATGTAAAAGTTTTTGTAACCACATGGTATTGTGATGAGACTAATCGGTTATTCATTGTACAGATGGATGGTGAGAAAGTTTCTCAAAGTATCTTTTCAGAGGTATTAAATAGTATTAATTGTCATCCAGGAGATAAAGGGGTTGTTGATTGGAGATTGATGGGTATTGGTTTAAGACTATATACTGATTATTTCCTATTAGATAGAATATTCAAGATTGGATATAGTATGGCTTATTTCATGTCTCGTGATAAAAAAGTACATGTGATCCAATACTCTATACCAAAGTATGTACATAGCTCTATTTCTTTTAGAGCGGAAGATACTTGGAAGAGACATGCTAAAATGCTTATTCCAAAATTCACAGTATTAGATCTAATCTCTAGAAATAATTATTCAACATATATTATTAGGCATAGGTTTATTAAAAGTATAAAATATGGATATCTACTCTCTAAAATTGATGAATGTAAAAAACCAAACTATATACAGTATACTTTAGTTAAAACCGATTCTAAGAGGCTAGAAGAAGCTTGCTCTATAATTGGTAATACATTATGTGTTGAATGGTGAGTTTATTTGAGGATCATTCCTATAGAACATGCATTAAATGATCTGTTGAGAGAATATGGTATAACGATCGATGATCTATTGATCGCTATGAGATACGAGGATCTAGATGTATATGATGAGTTAGTTAAGAGGATAGATAATCCTACTAAAGAATTACTTGCTGAACTCGCTAGTCTATCTTGGAGAACATTAGCATTAACGCTATTCGTATTACAAGCATTCTATATAATAAATCCATCCGGTCTATACAAGGGATGTATAATTGATCCTCCGCGCGAGGTTGTGATGAGAGGGTTTAAAGCTAGCTGTAGTGGTTTAAAAATTTTGATTAATCGATTAAAAAATCTAGGATAACTCATTCCATCTTTATATATAAGTTTTTAAATCTATAATCAAATATTTAAT
>NJDP01000003.1 GCA_002254665.1 Desulfurococcales archaeon ex4484_58
TTACATAATCCATTGATCCATTCTTTATCTAGATTAAACCCCGTAGTCCTAACAATAATCCGTGCTTCACACCTAGCTTTTTCTAGGATCTCATTGATTTTCTCAATTATTATTGGTATTTGATAATTAAGTAAGGGATCACCCATACCCCATACAAATATAGTTTCAAATATACATCCATTTACTTGTATGAAATCATTTAAATCTCTCAAAATTCTATCGATATCAACAAGGAATTTCGGTTGATTCGTTTTAACTACTGTTTTCCCAATAGGACAATAAATACAATTGTAGGGGCATCTTTTAGGAAATAGTATAGGATCTATACCTAGACTTAAACCGAAACACCTACTTATATGTGGTCCGTAAACGGTTTTTATCTCAAAATTCTTCATTATTTATTCACCAAACTTTCGAGTAGAGCGATATAGAATCCTTGCCCATTCACTATATGGGGTTTTAAGCGATACGTTTTATTATATATATTGAATCCCCTATAACTTGGAGATAAGAATGGGTAATTTAATTTAATTGGCTCAGCATATCCATTATCTACTATTCTTTCGATAACGTATTCGCCTTCTAATGGATGAATACTACATGTTATGTATAATACTTGATCGCTGTATCTTAATATGTTTTTGAGGATACCATATTGTATGTTATGGTAATACTCTAGTTTTGATCTATATGGTGAATTAATCTTAACAGCTGGATCAGAATATACTGCTCCCAAACCACTACATGGAGCATCAATTAATGATTGTTGAAATCTCCCATGAAAAACTATTTCTCTAGAATCACCAACTAATAATAAGTAATGTGAACCTCTAAGTCCTAACCTCTTTAAAAGCTTCCGTTCAGCATGTATCCTCTTAACTGAATGATCTACTCCAATAAAGAAACCGTTTCTATTAAACATATACATTAAACTAAGCTTTAAACCAGGAGCACTACATGCGTCTAAAACACTTTTACTTATAGGTTTCAACACCTCAATTGATAGTGCACTCGAAATATCTTGGGGGACAATTAATCCTTCTGAAACACATTTATTTCTACCGATAGGTCTCCATTTTGGTTCTTTAACGAAAACCATATACTCCGGAAAACTCGCTTGTTCATATACAAATCCATTTTCATCTAGACATTTTAATGCCTTGTCAATATTTGTTTTAACTAGGTTTATTCTTACCCATCTCTTCCTAGTATTTAAGCTATTAAGTATTTTTTCGAGTTCAGATACACTTATATGTTTTAATAGATCACGAACTAGATATTCTGGATAGCTATACTGTATACTGATTCTTTTAGTTAGAGATAAGTTTTTAACTTCATCTTTAACCAGATCATGTATTCTCTTAATACTAAATCCCTGACTTGCAAAAAAATTCACTAATCCACTTGGTTTTGGAGAAAAACCGTGCTTAGCTGCTAACCATTTCAATGTATAGTAGTAGTTTACTGTATAGTAGCCTATCTTATATAGTGATGGAATGATCCATTTAGGGAAATAATGTTTTTTTAGTATAAATTTAAATGCTTTATCATAACTAACCCTAGTTGAATGTATATATTTAAGTAATAATCTAAGGAAAAACTGTATTTGTTCTGGTGGTATGGTTGTCTCCAATAACGTATACCTTTAACGTGGTATTTTAACAACTTTAACATTTAATCCACTAGTCTTCTCGATAAAGAAAGGTATTTGTGGGAGTGTCTGGTTTCTTAGGAACTCTAGATCTTTACTAAATAGATCACGTATATCATCTAGACCAAGAATAGTCATGGCTAATCGATCAATACCTATACCCCAAGCAATAGCTCTTACATTTGGAGCACCAAGTATCTCCATTACCTCAGGTCTGAATACACCACCAGGGAAAACCTCGATCCACCCTAGAGTAGGGTGTTTAATGAAACCTTCAACACTAGGTTCTGTGAATGGAAAGTATCCTGGTTTAAACCATATCTCTCTTATACCAAGTGATGCTGCAAACTCCCTAAAAAACGCTAGCAAGTGTTTGAAATTAATATTTTTACCAACTATTATACCGTCTAACTGATAAAACTCCATAGCATGTTTAGCATCTAATGTTTCCGGCCTAAATACTCGATCAAGCGAAAATACCCGGTATTCCCCCTCTCTACGTTCAAATATTGATCTAACCGATACTGCTGTCATCTGAGTACGTAGTACTGGTTTTAATGCTCTTAATGGATCCCATTTATAACCCCATCCTCTCTCATGTACTTTACGTGCTCTCTCCAACAATTCCTTCTTAACCCTACCCTTAAAACTAGTCTCTAAGAAGAACGTATCATGTATTTCTCGAGCCGGGTGATCTTGTGCTTGAAATAATGCATCGAAATTCCAAAACTCCAACTCTACATGAGGGCCCTTAGCTTCTTCAAAACCCATCGACACAAGTATTTCTCTAATCATATCTAAGAACTCCATATAAGAATTGATCTTTGCTCCACGTGGACGCGGAGGAGTTATTGATAGATCAAATTCTTTTATAACATACCTATCTAGGTCCCTAGCAATTGAAGGTGTAACAACTGTTATTAATTCTCTATATTTGATCAACCCCTTCTCCATACATTCTAATAGTTTACTCGTAGGTTTAACGATAAGGATCGTTTTCTTTTCAGAGGCAATAAGTCTCCTACGTTTCAATAACTTAATTAAATCAATGGATAACACTTCACCCTGCTCAATATTTTTAAGTGAAGCTTTAAGCCAAGATGCATTCTCTAATACCTCAAAACATTTCTCTTCATCACCAATAGATACCCTACCATTTCTAACCTCTAAACAACGTCCACGAACCAAATATTGGAAACCAATACGTACTCTATTCTTATCTAAACCTGCTTCTCTACTAACACAATCCATAAACTCGGCAACAGAACGATCGATACAACGATACAACACCCTATATACGCGCTCTTCAGGGAAACCCTTCTTTAAATACTCACGGGCCTCCTCAGTCAATATTAGTTTCTCGGTTGTCTTACGAATAGTTTCTATAAGACCCCTACTCTCAAGCTCAGCGAGATCCCTCATTAAACTCTCCGGTTTCACATTCAATTTATTAGCTAGATCCTCAACACTATGTTCTCCACTAACAATCGTTTCCACGATACTATATTGCCTCTTATTCAAGTAGATCTCAGACAATACTATTGTACACCTCAACCATAACTATAGATTATTTTAAGAAACTTCAATAAACCTATTGTTTAAACTATCGCCTAGACACTAATTCCCTGACAGCTTCTCTAAATCTTTTAACTCCTTCACTAACTTCCTCTCTACTAGTAGCAAAGCTAAATCTCACATAATATCTACTAGTTTGTGCTGGAAAAGCTGAACCCGGCAATACTATTAAGTAGTAGTGATCGATCAAATAATTAACGAAATCCTCAACACTCATATTGATTTGCTCCAATAACTTGACTACACGTGGAAACATATAGAAAGCACCAGGGCTCTTCCAAGCCTCAACTCCTGGTAAATCCTTCAATCCATTATACATTAGATCGCGCATTTCACGATAACGAACTACTAGTTTCTCAACCCACCTCCAGGTCTCCGGATCTTTTAATGCAGTAATCGCTGCTTTTTGTGCAAAGCTTATAGGGCAACCCCATATATTAACTGCTAGTCTTCGAAGCACTATTGCAACTTCTTTCTTGACAACTAGATAACCCAGCCTCCAACCAGTCATTGAAAATGTTTTTGAAAAACCATTAGTATAGATCAGCCAGTCTCTCCAGTCAGGGTATGATATAAGAGACTTGAATCTCCCATCATATACGAAGTTATCGTAGATCTCGTCTGCTAGGATCAATATATTGTTTTCTCTCGCGATCTCGACCAATTCGTCTATCTCTTTCTCATCGAAAATAGCTCCAGTTGGATTATGTGGATTATTTATAACGATCATTTTCGTACGTGGAGTTATTGATTCTTTGATTACCTCCAGATCTAATTTAAAACCGACGTCTTTGCCCTGAAACTTCAATGAAACAAATACCGGTTTGGCATTGAATAATCTAGCAGCTTCTGAGTATACTGGATAGGTTGGTTCAGGGATGATGATCTCATCTCCCTCACGGAGATAAGCAGCTATAGCTAGGAATAAAGCACCCTTGGTTCCAGGTGCAATAATTACTTCTTCCCACGAAACATCGCTTCCATATCTTGTATTCAAGTATTCAGCTATAGCTTCTCTAAGCTCTGGTATACCAGGTGTTTCTGTGTATCTAGTAAATTTCTCTACACGTAAAGCATGTACTGCTGATTCTATAATATTATCTGGTGTTGGAACATCTGGTTGTCCAATACTTAAATTGATAACCTTGTATCCTTTACGAGCTAACTCTCTACCACGAGCTATATACGCGAATCCACCTTCACCAAGCATATTCTCGATAATCTCCTTATAATTATTAACGGGAGGCTTCAACCTAGATCCTCCTAGTGAAATCCCATGTTTTATTGAAGACAATTTTATTTAATGAGGTATTTAGATTAATTATTTTTCTAAATAAAGTATTTGGTGTATAATATGAGACATTTGGTTCGTGAATTAAGCGGTAAAGACTTAATATCAACGCTTGATTGGAGTATAGAGGAGATAGAGATTGCTTTAAAACTAGCTGAGGAATTAAAACGTTATGCTCACTACTATGGAGTAGAATCTATACCTAAGATACTTGAACGTAAAGTCTTCTACATGTTATTCTTCGCACCCTCAACAAGAACTAGAGCAGCTTTTGAATCAGCAATGTATTATTTAGGTGGTCATGCAGTTTATATCGAGGCAAAAACTACTAGATTAGCGTTAGAGCCGGATAGAGTAGGTGAAGCTGTTAAAGACGTAGCTATAATGTATGATCGATACGGTCATGGTATTGGCGTACGTATTCTTGATAAAGCAATAGATTATGTGTATGGTAGGGGGCATAAAGTTGTTAGAGAAATAGCGGGTGCTGCTTCAATACCAGTTATTAATATGGCTGATGATAGGTTCCATCCTACACAAGGATTAGCTGATCTCTATAGTTTCCGTGAAAGATTCAATAAGATAGAGGGTAGAAAATACGTAGTGATGTGGGCTTATAGCCCAGAGATCCGTGGGTGGTGTAGTGTTCAGGAAGACATTATATTATTTACTAGATTCGGTGCAGACGTTGTTGTTGCACGTCCACCGGGGTTTGATCTCGACCCTAAATTAATGGAGATTGCTAAAAGGAACGCTATTGAGAGTGGTGGTAGCTTGGAGTTTACAGATAATCTTAGAGAAGCTCTTAATGGAGCACACGCTGTATTTCCTAGAAACTGGGCTTCACCCAAATTAGTAGAGCTTGGTTATTCAAAGTATAGAGATGAAGAATTAAGGATCTATGAAAAATACCGTGATTGGAGAGTTACAAGAGAATTATTTGATTTAGTGGATAAACATGGTGTATTAATGCATGTTCTCCCAATATTTCGTGGATATGAAGCTGAGAATGATGTAATAGATGATCCTAGGAGATCAATTATATATGAACAAGCTGAGAATGGTTTATGGACTAAAGCAGCTGTCTTAGCTTTAACACTATATGGTGTTAAATAGATAGCTTTTATTCTACATATTCTTTAAAATCTACTTCTTTACCACGCTTTACAAATTTTATCTTAAGATCGGGTTTAACCGGTACTCCTAATCTATGTAGTATTAATAGTGTAGTGTATCCATCAAGTTCTTTTATTGAACCCTCAATTATTAATCTATACAGTATATCTATAACGTATCTATACCTATCTGGGTAGAGATGCTTAGCTTTACTCATCAACTCTCTAGCTCTATCATCAACTAGTTTCTCCCAAACAATCTTCTCCGGATCAACACTACTCTCCTTCTCCTTAACTCTCCTTTGTTCACTCATCCATTTCTTCAATAACTTCATCTTCAAAGACTCTGGTAATTCCTCAGCCATACTAAACCACCCCTTTTACATCAATGAAGAACCTCTTTTTCTCCATACTAGAGATTCTAAATCCTACTAAAATATCTTCTAGAACATGTTAATATTGTTTAAACTCTTCCCACACTAATTACTAGGTGTTTTGACAAGTCGTTAAAACATATCTAGGTCTAATATTATTTCCTTTATTGATGAGTAGGCCTCTTTTCTCTAGTTTCTTAACTCGTGAACTAATTATTCTCCTAGAAGCTTTGCCTCGTATATTCTTTACTTTCCTCGTTATCTCAGATATACTGTAGCCTTTACAATCAGCTACTGCTTCTAGAATAGCTAATGAGATCTCGTCTAGATCCGGGATATTCTTAGCTAGTGAAAGTATTACGTTTAGCAGCTTCAAGAGCTTCAATTATAGGGTAGGAGTAGCCTAGAACTAATCTAACAGCTTCATCTACCTCATCAAAACTATACTGTGAAAACAATTGTTCTAAACGCTCAACTCTACGCTCAAGCTCATTACTCAATAAAACACACCCAATCCCCAATAAAAAGTAGAGGGTAGAAGGGAGGTTTTCTCTTTTAAAAACTTAGGTTAAACTAGTTCTTTTTCTCTAAACATTTTTATTTTTCTTCTTTTTCTCTACTTTCTTCTTTCTCTTCTTTAGTAATAGTTATTATTGAGGGTTTCCCAGTTGGTAGAGAAGGCATTATCGATGTACATGATGACTCGATCAATTTAGCAGTAATCTTCATTCTCTCCTCGAGATACTTCATAGTCATTTTCTCAGCTAATTCTGGGGATATATTATTGTTTATTAATGAATTATAGAATTTAGCAACCTCACTACTTAGTTCTTCACCACTAATTTTAGACAATACATATTCTTCATGTTCTCTCAGAGGCTCTTGAAGCTCTTTAACCATCTTAATAATACCCTCAAACACAGCTTTAATATTCTCCTGAGACCTAGACTCTCTACTCATACACAACCACCTCCTCTAAATAAAAGACATGAATTGTTCACTGGTAAAACCATTTAAAATCACAAGTGAACAAAAACAAGAAACAATATAGAAAAACAATATAAAACTAAATAGCCCCTACAAAATAAAAACCATTAGAAACAAACTAGATACGCGGGGGTGCCCGAGCCTGGTCAAAGGGGCCGGGTTCAGGACCCGGTGGCGTAGGCCTGCGTGGGTTCAAATCCCACCCCCCGCACCAACGATCTTGCTTGTTTTCATCGATGTTATCGAGTTCCATAGCAATATACCTGGCTAGTAATTTAAGCTTCCATGGAATGATCTCACTGCTAATTTTTATCTGTGCTTTATTAGTTAAATAAAATAAACTTATTTCATGAGTTTATTCAATGTATTTATATTGTTTTTCTTGGAAGAAACATATACTTGTTTATAAATTTTTCTATCATAAACTTTTGGGGATCATGGAAGCAAAATCATATAAATGTTATTAATAAACGTATTCTTAGAGGAGGTATTATCTATAATACACTATAGAAAACCTATATTTTTATCAGTAATAGTATTGTTAGGAATGATATTAATAATGAATATTAACATTGCCGAAGCCACTACATGTCAAAAAAACAGATGCTGGATTCAAAGTAGTGTAACAGTTATAGCATCAATAGATTCTAGTGGAAAATACGGATTCGCTAGAGGAGCAGCTCACAGTGATGGCCCGGATAGTGTCGAAGCGTATTTCGAATTTACAGCTAATAGAATAATATTCTATGTAAAATTTGTAACCATAGCGGCTGGCGAATCGTTTGATACGGGCTATATTGAAAAACCATCGGGTATACACGATATAGTTACGGCTTACGGTGAAACCACACTAACTAGCTCACAAATGAGAGATGCATCGTAGGAGCAACTACTCAGGGATACTGTCTTATTTAAATCTAAACTTTTTTACATACTTTTTTCAAATAATATATTTGGTTTAAATGGTGATTTTACATGGTTTCATTATTGAATATTAGACAATATAAGGTATACTCAATAACGTTACTTTTATTATTAATTCTTTCAACTACTTTTATTCATTCAAGTAATTATGCTGAGTCAATATATTATTGGTTAGAGCCTGGAGCATATTTTAAATACGTATTATATTCAAGTGGAGGCGCCATATACTTTAATGATCTTACTAATGAACCGTTCAATTATACTCAATATAAAACTAGCAACTTAACTATTTCATGGAAAATCATAGAGGTTAATGGAAAATATATGACTATACTATATAGTATAAGTGCTAGAAACACTAAAGTAACCATATACGGTGAAAACGCTACATTCAATGAAATTAGAGATTTAAATCTCACTAGAAAATACCTAGTAGACATAGAAACACTTGATACCTATATTATGAATGAACAAAGAAAGTCTGGGTTGGTGAATGGCCCTTCCTACTACAACCAATATTGACTACTAGTAAAGGTGTTAAACTCCTATACCTGACCCCTGTACCCGTTGGGGTCACCTTTAAGACACATGAATACGAGAAATATGAATCGTTTTTTGAGGAGATAAATAAAACTGTATATATGGTTAGTAATGGAACAAAAAAGTATTCCACGGTAATCGAAAAAACATAATAGATATATCAGATCAAAGTGTAGAATTCATAGTAACTAATCCTCCTCCAGCAGATATTTCTTATACTATAAAAGATCAAGTATTAAGTAAAGATAGGATCATTAAATGTAAATCATTATCATCCTTGTATATATCGGATGAATATAGAGAATTGTTCAATAAACTATATAACTCTAGTAAGAGGCCTCTATACTATATTGAATCCCCACCTATTAGTACGCTTACGGTATATGGAAAGATCAGTATAACAAAATACGGTGTGATTATTGATGAAGAAGGCGAAGTCTACGCTATTGCATCGGTGAAAAGACCATCAGTATACTATGATGCTATAACTGGTGTATTACTATATATGGAGAGTCAAGGTATTAATTTCTTAGTTGTTGGTTTCAAGGATCTATTTAAAAACTACCAAGCCGTTGCAGGATCATCTACAAGTATGTCTATATTAAAGCTTATAGATACAAATATAGATTTTGAAAGACCAGTATTTGGAGCTGTCTCCTCAGAAACTCGATCTCCTACATCAACGACTAATGAGGGAACAAGTACTGTAGAAGACTATACATGGTATTATATATTAGCTGTTATTATAGCTGTATCGGCTATTATTGTATATATATTATATAGGAAGAAAGTTATTTAGGGTGTTTAGTTAAGTGAAGATTGTTTTGAGAAAAATATCAACTATATTCTATTCTTTATCAATAATATCGATAATAATATTATCTTTAATACCATTAGCTTCTATTTATTATTTAAGAGCGCTTGAAACAAATAATACAAGAATGCATTCGCTTAGAACTGGGCGCCAACCCTTTGATTGCAACGTTGGACAATGGTATAGTGGGTATTTCTTGGCTTCAAAGGGAGATAAGATTTCTTTTGATGTAAGTGTTTCTGGTGCTCCATGGGTCTATAATATTACTGTAATTGATCTATTAAATAATAGAAACTATACTTATTCGAGAACATACTATAGTATTAGAGCGTTAACACCGGAGTTTATTGTACCGGAGAGTGGTTTTTATCGTTATGTATTATTTGTTAAGGTTTTAGATTCCCGTAAAGAATGTAAAGCAGGTCTCACTATTAGTGGTGTTCAACAGATTAGATATGATGTTATCAATAATACTCCATATTATGTATTAATATTATTGTTTTCAATATTATTGGTTGAATTTCTAATTAGGAAAACCAGAGTTTCCTCTAAGTTTTACTTGGTTAAATGGGAGTTTAGATATATGATGGCTTGGATCTTTTTCGTAGCGGTTATATATACTTATGCATTCTTCTATGTAAGTTTCCCTTCAGCTATAGATGAATCTGAAGATATTGTTTTAACACCTATACGTATTGGTAAACGGCCAAACTATATAATAATATATGCTTTATTAGCTGCTACAATAGCTAGTATGCTTTATACGTATAGTTGGGAAGCTAGATTCGATAGAACAACCGATCTATTACCATTGAAGAGAACTAAGAAGTTTTTATCTAGACTACTAATTATATTTATAACACTATACGTACCCATAGTTATCGTTACATCTTCAGTCTATCTACTTTGGATACCAAAGCTTTTCTTTAGAGAATTCTTTATTAAATTATATCTATATGAGCTACTACATTATCTTATAGTATTGTTTTTCATATTATCATTTATATTATTACCAGCAGTTATTATTCCAAGGGTAAATATAGCGTTAATTCTAGAAACACTACCACTACTTACACTCTACCTATACCCAGTAATCCCTCGCTCACTCTATATAATTGATCTGAAGAGATTAGTTAGAATAAATATACCCTGGTTTATGAGATACATCGTACCAGATATACATTTATATGTTAGAGAACCCGGTGATATATTGAAACATGAAGAACTTGTATATATCTTTACCTATACTATATTATTTGTATTAGTTGTGATCCTATGTATGTTTATCTATAGAAGAAGAGAAGCGCCGTGAACCATTATGAGTGTCTTAGAAGCAATTAATTTATGGAAATTTTTCGGAGCTACAGAAGCGTTAGTTGATATATCTATTAAGCTGAATCGAGGGCTCCACCTATTACTAGGCCCTAATGGTTCTGGTAAAACAACACTACTTAAGATCTGGTCTGGATTATTAAAGCCTTCGCGTGGTAAAGCTTATGTAATGGATAAATATATTCCCTGGAGAGATAGACATTTGATCATGAAGTTTATGAGTGTAGTATTTGAAGACAACGCTATACCTCCATGGATTAGTGGTAAAGACTTCTTGAGATTCTATGCTTATCAAAAAAATATCAAGTGGAGCTCAGTAGTAGAGATTGCTGAAAAACTAGGTGTTACTAGTTATTGGGATAGATCGGTGGCGGGATATTCTTCTGGTATGAAGAAAAAAAAATTGTTATTAACGGTTCTAAGTAGTGAAAACGACGAAATAATAATACTTGATGAACCATATACATTACTAGATAAAGAATCAATAAATATTGTAAACGAGATCCTTGAAGAAAAATTAAAAAATGTAGAAGCAATTGTGATCACCTCACATGTACTAACTGGTATCGAGAAGAAAATAAATTCACTAACGATCCTATTTAATGGAAAAATATTATTTCATAAAAACATTAATGAACTATATAGAGAAGGGGAAATAACATATGTATGTGAAACAAACGATCAATTAGGATTCCTAGAGAAACTCTATAGTGAAGGAATTAGATATATTGAGGTTAAAAATAATAAGATCTTCTTCAAGACCCGTAGACAACTTGAATGGATCAAAGAGTATAAGTGTAAGAGTTTCATAGATGTTAGAGAAATATATGAAAAGACACTATTAGAGTTAAGTAGAGAATAATCTTTATTGCTTAGTTAAACCCGGTATATTCGATTCTACGAGTTTCAATGTAACGTTTACCGGGTGTATAGTTGAAACATGATATACCGCGCAAGCTCCTACAACATATTATTGTTAAAACAAGATATTTAAATAAATTATAGAGTGAAGATGAAGTTTTTTGTTTCGAGGTAACTCGATGTAATAGATAATATTTATCTTGTTTAAGATTATCTAGTTATTATTTGATGATGAGCTCAGGCGGAAAGGATTTCTGTAGATGACTTGATCAGCCTTGGCTGATTAAAAGTAGGGGTTTTTCTTCAATATATTTCTCTAATAGATAAAAGGCAATTGTGGTTACTACCAGATCAGCTATTGAGCCCGGATTTATTCTATATTTCTTTAAATGTTTGTCTAGGTCGTGGGCTTCGATTAACCAGCTATATTCACCGCCTTGATCCTCAATTATCCTCATAATATGTTCTTCACCTAACTTCCTAACATACTCTGCTTTTTCAACACCATGTTTCCTAGCAACCAATGTATCTATATACTTACTCATCAAATATATCTGAGTCTCAACAATACCACGATTCCAATCATTATGTTTCTTTAATCTCTTTTTTAGAAACCCGACAGCGTCTCTACTACGTGGATAACCATTTATTAATTCATCAGCTATAATGTCTTTTTTACTACTAAACCTTAATACATCGATTAATCGATGATTTTTCTCGAGAAGCTCTTTAACATACTTCCTAGACCATATATTCACGTATTCACTGGTAAAATCTGTTTTACGTATATAGCTTGGCTTAACTATTCTAACAGCTCTATAGAAATATATTGTATCATAGACAGTAGTAGCTTCTAATACTTCATTAACCTTCTCAATAAAACATTCTAGTTCTTCACGACCCTCCCTAACGCATTTACCAATAGATACTGATAGAGGAGTTAATAATAGAGATGAGCCTAGACAAGGGTTTTTCCCACCAGTTAATACGTATGTATCACGTATGATCCAGTATATTAAATCACCAAAAACTACCCTACCCCAACCACGCTTACCCCTTCTAAAACCTCTAGTAAACCATTTAGAAGCTACACTACTAGTTAGAATAAAATCTTCAAATCTTAAATCTGGTAGATCACTTAATCTATGAACATTACCGGGTTTAGGATATGCAGATGCTTCGAGAGACAATGAAGATGCCAGTATGACTGGATACATTGACGTCCCACCTCCTAACCACACAGTTCTCTTATCCTCATAAATATATATTGTGATCTCTATGTTTAAATTTTAAAGCTAGAGTATAAAGATTTCCCTCCCTGTATATTTATCTAAATACTTGGATACCATAGAAGTGATTAAATATTTATTTATATACATTTACATTTTTGATGATTTCAAACATGTTCATTGAGTTCAGTGTATCTATAATCTTTTCATCATATAGATTCATTAATTCTGAACGAATATTATAGGGAATACTATATTTCCAAAGAATATAGTTAAGTTTCAACTTATATATAGTGAATTTAAAGATCATATAGAAATATAGGTAAACATATACGGAAATGATGAAGAGAATTATTGATATAGAACTAAATACTATCCTGAACAAGGTATAGGCTTTCTTCAAGGAGTATCACTCAGATAAACATTTAGCTAATATATAAAGTGGTCTCTTTTCATCACCTATATTTACTATGTATCCTTTCTCCTCTAAAATACGTAGTTTTTCACGGACGATTCTACGTGAGGCTTTTCCACGGAAACTACGAACCCTCCTAGTAATCTCTGATACATTTAATTTTTCACAAAGCGATAGAGCTTTAAGAATAGATTTACTTATTGGATCCAATCCAGTTGTTAGAAAATAAGAACATATACGACGAGCAGATTCTATAGCTAGATAAGCTGGGATAGAAAGCGTAGATGTCAATTCAGAAGCTATAGATACTTCCTCACTATTAACTCCTAAAACCTTCAACCTCTCTTCAAGCTCTTCAATCTTCTTAATTACATAATTCAAAGTCTTCTCAATCCTATCTAGCTTCTCATCAATACTACTCATCAACAGTACACCTAAAATAGAGATTATGAGATAAAGGGGTTAGAAAAATGAAGATAGTTAATTTTCTTCTATACTTAGTCTTCTTCCTCTTCTTCCTCCTTCTCCTCCTCTTCAAGCTCTACTTTCTTCTTAAATTTAATACCCTCAGTTAGTGTCTTTAATAGTTCCCCGACAGATGGTGCTGATTCAAGCTTCTTTTTATAGAAGTCCCTAACCATCTCATTTACTACATCATCTGGTAGACCTGAAGCTTTCAATTCTTTATATAGGGCAGCCACCTCTTTACCCAGTTTCTCACCATTAAGAGACCCTGCTACCGCAACAATTATTTCTTTAATCGTATCTTTCGCTTTATCTAGGAACTCCGATATCACATCAAATACTTCTCTTAACTCTTCAACATCCTCTTTATCTTTACCTTCAGTTTTAATAATTATTTTCTTTTCTCCCGATTCACTCATGTTTATCACCATATGATACTGTATCTATTCTAGTATTTACATCTTCTTTATAAGAAGTGAACAATTCTTAATTGATCAGTGAACAATTCAGCAATCGATCTATAACTCTATGTTTGCATGTTCGTTTCTAAGATCCTCCTCTGTTTTACCTAGTTTATTCATTAACTCAGCTACAACTCCATCTAAGAAGATCAAAGCTGTTATCTCGAATAGTGTACCGAGTGGTGCTAGAGACTCATGGATGCCTAGGATCTGTCTTGCAAAATAATCTTCTTCTTTAGCGATCTTCGTTCTACCAGGGATCCGAACTACTATATCAGCTAATCTCCCAAGAGAGCTGTCTGGGTAACTAGTTATTGCTACTACACGCGCACCCACAGCTTTAGCTGCTTCAGCGGCTGTAACTATGAGTTTAGTTCTACCAGAACCAGAAATAGCTATTACTAGATCATTTTTCCTTATACGTGGAATAATAGTCTCTCCTAGAACATATGCTGAAAAACCAAGGTGTAGTAGTCTCATAGCAAATGCTTTACCAATTAAACCACTCCTACCAGCACCCATTACGAGTACACGTGCATTTCTCTTATAAGCATCAAGTAAAGCCTCAATCATATGCTCGCGATCAGAGTCTTCTATAACGTCAATTGCCTTAGAGACAAAATTAACAACTTCCAACATAGCATCACGTACAATGCCACTAACCAAATATAGTCACCCAAATATTAAAGGAAATACAATCTAGTCCATACCAAGAAATACCATATATTTAATAAATCCTTATAAAGTAATAGATAAATAGCCCCCGCTTCCTCACACCCCCCGAGACCCCGATTAAGAGGGGGAATGGATATGAAGGGGGTCGGTCGAGCGGGGGACACTCTCTTCCTACATGGGGGTCAGTATTTGAAGCATTTATATGGGAATGTTAAGAGATTATCTGTGATCAAACCATTTGATCCATGGAAATCCGATCTATGTACATGTAGATTAAAATATAGTCTACACCCCTATACTGGCTGTAGTCATTTCTGTCTCTACTGTTACGCAACATCATATATCGGTAGAAAACCTAGCTCCCCCAAGAAAGATTTTCTAAATAGACTTAGAAGAGACTTAAACTATATTAATAGAGAATTAGTAGTTGAGATAAGCAGTAGCAGCGATCCATACCCTCCACTCGAAGAATGGGTGATGCTTACACGTCAAACGCTAAGAGTACTAGCAGATAGTAAGATAAAAGTATTGATAACTACTAAATCCAACATTGTTGTGAGAGATTATGATCTCCTATTAAGAACCCCCTCAAGCATAATGATAACTATTACAACATTAAATGAAGAGCTTGCTAGAAAACTAGAACCAGGCGCTCCACCACCACATAAACGTTTAGAAGCAATAGAATATCTAAGTAGTAAGGGGTTACCAGTTGGTGTAAGAATAGATCCTATCATACCCGGTTTAAACGATAATCCCTTAGAGATTGAAAAGTTAATAGACGAGATCAGCGTCCGTGGCGCGAAACACATTGTTACTTCTACCTACAAAGTTAGATTTGATAACTATAAAAGGATGATCAAAGCTTTTCCCAAAAAGAAAATGTTATGGAAGAAACTATATTTTGAGAGGGGAGAACGTTTACATGGATATATCTATCTACCACGCAGTATTAGAGAAAAATTATTAGAACCAATTATTAAATATGGTCTAAAGAAAGGCTTAAGTGTAGCTACTTGCAGAGAAGGACTTGGAGCAAGATACTTTAAAGCACCTAGTTGTGACGGACAACATCTTATAGTGGAACATCCAATATTTAATCCATAGAGGTGAATGATCTGCTTGGAGAAAATACTTGAATACAAAGTAAAATGTCCAATATGTGGTTCAAAAATTAATGTATCAGAGTATCTATATGAAGCACCATATGTAGGTAAACTAATTATATCAAGCGGTACCTGTTTTAACTGTAAGTATAAATGGAGTGATGTAAGGTTAGCGGAGAGCAGAGGCCCACGTAGAATAATCTATAGAGTAGAAGATGTTAAAGATCTAAACGCTCTTGTCATCAGATCCTCTACAGCAACAGTTAAAATACCCGAGATCGAGGTAGAGATAATACCGGGTTTAGCCGCACAAGGATATATAACTACAATTGAAGGAATAGTGATGGATATATATGAGAAAACAAAATTTCTATGTAGTGAAAAAGAAGCACCGAAAGAAAAGTGTTCTGAGAAACTAGAGTTATTAAAAAAAGCAATGAACGGAGAAATCAAGTATACTGTTGTGATCGAAGACCCTATGGGTGTATCAGCGATAGTCTCTCATAAAACAGTTGAAGAAGAGTTGAAAACCTAATTTCATCTAATTATTAATGGGATCCTCTCACCCTTATTAACATCAATTAATCCTTTATCAGTTAATCTAATCTCAGGGATTACTGGGAGTGATATTAGTGAGAGGGTCATAAAGAATGATTCAAAATCTAATCCATAACATCCCCTTAACTTCTCAACCATCCCCTTATATTTCTTATAAACAATCTCTGGATCCTCAATACTCATTAAACCACCATATTGTAATGGGATCTCCGCGATGATCTTTCCATGATCAACAACTACCATTCCACCCTGCAACTCTCTAATCCTATCCACAGCAGTCTTCATATCGTTTAGATTATGACCAGCAACTATTAAGTTATGTGTATCATGTGCTATTGTCTGAGCTACAGCTCCTGCTCTAAACTTCAACCCCTTGATAAATCCATGACCAATACTTCCTATGCCGTGGTGTCTCTCAATAACATTAACATATATAATATCCCTTACTATGTCGGGTTTAACTATGTGATCATTTACTTTTAATTCTTCAACAACTTTCTTGGTTAAAGTCGAGCCTGGATGAACTTCGATAACATTAACCTTAACAGATCCATTAGTATTATTTACTTTAACGATAAGATCATCTATATCAATTTCTCTTATATTAACAGTTTTAAGTACAAATCCGGGTGGAGATATATTGTTGAATTCTTTCTTTAATTCACCTTTATAATATATTATTTCACCATTAGCTATCACTATATATGGTTCTACATAGTTTAGATCCTTAATGAAAACTATATCAGCTAAACGACCCGGTGCAATAACACCTATATGTTCCTCTAAATGAAGCCAAGTTGCCGGGTTAATTGTAGCTAATTGAATAGCTTTAATAGGATCAACTCCAAGCTCTATTGCTTCATTAATTATTCTATCCATATGGCCCTTCTCATAGAGATCAAGCACGTTTAGATCATCTGATGCGAAACAACAATATTTACAATCAAAATCCTCTCTCTTAATAAGATCAATTAAAGCCTCTAGATCACGCCATGCACTACCTTCTCGTATAAATATAAACATCCCCTTCCTAACTTTCTCGAGAGCCTCACTATACTCTATTGATTCATGATCACTATATATACCAGCAACTAGATATGCATCTAAAGACTTATCTCTAAGTAGAGGAGCATGACCATTTACTCTTAAACTATATTTATTAGCAATACTTATTTTTTCCAAAACACTCTCTTCTCCACGAACTACACTAACAAAATCCATTACTTCACCTAAACCAATAGTTCCCTCCATAGAAGCTAGTTTCTCTATTTCATTAACAGATAATATATAACCCGGTGTTTCTAGTTTTAGAGAAGGATCGGTTGGTGGTACACAACTAGGTATGTCAACGAGTATTTTTAAAGGCAAACTACTAGCTTCTCTTATAAACGCTTCAACTCCTTTGATACCGAGAACATTAGCTATTTCGTGAGGATCAGCGACAACGGTTGTTGTCCCATGTTTGAGAGCAAGTTTAGCGAACCCGGTTGGTGTTAATAAACTAGACTCGATATGTATATGTGGATCAATAAAACCCGGTACTACATAATTGTTCTCTCCATCAATTACGAGTGTATCACTACCAATATATCTATGCAGATCACTATATCTACCGATACCAACAATTCTCTTACCAGAGATAAGGATATTCATACCCTCTAATACTTCACCCGTTGTTGTTGATACAACATTAGTATTAACAATAACTATATCAGCCGGTTTTAAACCATTAATTACTCTAATTAAATCTATTCTCTCACCTAAATCATATCTAAATATCTTAGGAAGAACCAATATTATCATCCATGATCTCAAGGATTTTTTAAATATCTATCTTTAAATGAAGCGGTATATATATTTTTCCACAACTCCATCTTCTCTCCTAGAAAAACAATGGTAAAACAATAAATATGTGAATACTAAACACTATATAATTAACTCATGTGTGTTCATGGGGAGGAGTATGTCCGATAAACACGAAGAAAAAGATGTTCGTGAACTTTTAGAGAAACATCCTTTACTAGATATCGAGAAACAACTATATTATCATGGAATTAGGCCTATGAAAGAGATTAATTTAACTAAATTAAAGATATTGTCTATAGCGTTTGTATTATTAGGTCTACTCGGAATATACTTCTTCGCAGCACATGCTCCAGTACCACTTGTTAAAGTTAGAGATGTCTATGGAAACTTCCTAATGAACTATGCAACTGTATTTGTAGAAGGGATAGTTAGTAGTGTTCCATACGTTGAAGTCAGTAGCGGTGGTAGAGTCCAGGTTAGATTTGCTATAAACGATACTACTGGAGAATTAAATATCTATGTATATGATCCACAGGCAACAGAGGCTTTAAAGAAAAACCTCATACCTTTCCCCGGTGATCATGTTAGAGCATTGGTTCAGATCAGAGTAAGAGAAACATATACCTATGCTATACTACAATCACTTGATTTCTTAGAGATAAAGAGGAATATGAGTGAACCATTAAATGTTACGTTATTAACACGTGATCTAGCAAATAAATATGTACGTGTATCTGGAACAGCTACAGATATACGTGAAGTTGGTTCGGGGACATTATTCGAAGTTGATACTGGTAAAGGCCTAGTAACAGTTTTATGGCCAAAAATACTGGATTTCATATATAAAGACAATAAAAACTATACTTATCTTAAAAACAATTTAACTGAAGGAGCACAGGTAGATATTAAAGGAGTTGTATATCTTTATCGTGGTTCATCGCCCGAGATCATTCCACGTGGTATAGATGATATATGGGTCGAACCAATAATACCAGTAACCACCACGATCAACAATATTTCAAATTATATTGGTAAATATGTCAAAATATATGGAGTTATGGGTGAAATAAACTATGAAGTTGGTAGATATAGTGTTATGGTCTACAATGATACTTCTAGAGTAACCGCTATGTTTCCACGCAATTTGATCATAGAGCTTAACCCATTTGAAACTGGAACTGGCTCTAAACTAGAAATTATAGGTAGTGTTATTTCACCTACAAACATGTTGGTTATTAAATATAAAGTATTAGAAGAATACCCCTCACCCCTATTAAGTATTGGGAATATAACTGAAGCATTAGATGGATATACCGTGACAGTTAAAGGTATTATACGTGATTTAACAATTACTTCTTCAGCAGTAATATTTATGTTAGAAGATGACACCGGCCTTATAAAGATCTTTATGCCGGGAAGCGTATATGCTAGTTTAGGAGTACGTGCTAAACTAATATATGAAAACGCTTCTATTACGTTAAGTGGATATGTAGATATTTATAGAGAAGAACTAGAAATAGTTGTATATACTGCTAATGGAGTTGAAACCTATGATTATGAACCACCAGGTGAAGGAAAACCATTACCACAATTACCGGGAGCTCCTCCACCACAACCTCAACCACCACCAACTGAACAACCAACAACAATAGTTCTCGGTGAACTAGGAAATTATGTAGGTTCAATCGTTACTATTGATGTATATTTAGATGGTATTCAATACGATTATGACCAGAGACTATATGTTTTAGAGGTTCACGATGATACTGGTAAAGCATATGTGTTGTCTAGCTCGACACCGGTTAGAACAGCTATTGATCCATTTGTTGTCGGATGTGGTAGTAGGATCAAGTTTACGGGAACAGTTAAGAGTGATCAAAAGTATGGTTTAGTAGTAGATATAGGGAGTGATCCAGGTAATATCGTTGTAGTAGAACCAGTTGCTCCGTTAGAAGTTAATATTAAGGATCTATACAATATGAGTTTAGGAGTAATAGTTGTGTTAAAGAATGTAAGTGTTACTGGTTTTAATGTGATAGGTAGTGGTAACTGGATATTTACAGCAATAGATTCTACTGGTTTGATCAAAGTATATGTCCCAGCTAGTGTAGCTTCTAATATACCAGCCGATATAAGAAGTATACTTGAATCCGGAGGTAAAGTAACGATCGCTGGTTATTTAACAACTTATGGTAGTCAACTAGAAATTGTTGTATATACCTCGAATGGAATAATTGCTTAGCTAGATGGAGGTGTTCTATATGCTTTCCCCATATGAAGTTGTTATGTGGACTCTTCTTGGAACTGGTTTTGGTGTATTATTGTCCTGGATACCTGGTTTTCACATCTATAACTTGATGGCATTAATCATGATTACTTACCCAGTATTCATGGAGGTGCCGGAGTCTTTCCCATTCTTTGCATTAGGAGCGTTAGTAGCGTTTGTCTATTTAAGTATACTTCCATCAGTATATCTAAGTGTAGCTGATGAATCATTGATTTTAATGTTGTTTCCAACACAGAGATACTTAGTATTGGGCCGTGGACATGAAGCTGTATGGTTATCTCTGCTCGGTGCAGTCGGTGGATCTATAATATTGGTGATCCTTGGATTAACAGTTATCCCAGTAATACTTCCTCCTCTATATTTATTGTTTAGTCCATACATTACATGGATATTGCTAGCAATAGTTGTGTTCATGTTTTTAAGTGAATGGTTGAAAGCAGGTGATCGTGAAAAGACTCCTTCGAGGAGATTATGGGTCGCATGGCAACAATCGCTTGGCGGTATATTTGTATTCTTAGCTGCTGGACTACTAGGATTCTTTGTTATGAATACTGGTTTTGTACCAGCTAAGTTTGCATATGTTAGGTTAACACCAATGTTTATCGGATTCTTTGGTATGCCTTGGGTATTACAGAATATTTTATCGAGAAGACATATTCCGAGACAAGATACTAGAGATAAGATTGAAGCATCAATGTTCGGTATAGCTAATGGTACTATTGCTGGTGCTTTTGGTGGATACATAGCTGCTTTCTTCCCAATAGTTACTGGTGGTATGGGTGCTCTTGTAGCTGGCCATATGGCTAGTAGTCGTGGTGATGATGTATTTATTGTTAGTCAGGGAGCTAATCGTGTATTATATTATGTTGGTGCATTCTTCTTATTATTCGTACCAACCGCTAGATTGACACGTGGTGCTGGTGCATGGCTTGTTTCAAGCATATATACACCTAAGACTTGGATTGAATTCTACTACGCTGCTGGAGCAATACTATTAGCTGCTGGTATTAGCTTCATATCAACGATCTATATGTCTAAGTTGCTAGCACGTATACTTACACAGATGAATTATGTAAAGTTATCATATGTAGTTGCAGTATTACTAGCTATAATTACTTATCTATTAGCAGATATACCGGGTTTAATAGTATTAGCTGTAGCTACGATAATAGGTTTAGCTTCGGTCGTATTCAATACTAGGAGAAGCTATTGTCTTGGAGGCCTAATATTCCCGGTACTAATATCAATGACCGGGCAAACAGGTACATTACTACAATTCTTTGGATTAACACCTCAAGCCTTAATGGGTGGTTAAGATATGAGAGGATGGACACATTTCTTATCTGGTCTCGCAATGGCTAGTTTCTTTCCAGAGCTACTAGCGGATTTAAGGATGGGCATACTATTACCAGTGATCACTGGTGTTTATGGTTATTTACCAGATTTCATAGATTTCAAGATCCGTAGATTTCTATGGAAGAGAGATTATATAGTGGATCCAGCACCATGGGATCCTAAATTGAAAATAGCTCCTATGACTATAAAAGTGAAAGATGTTAGAGAGGATAAAAGATATCAATTCTACGCATTAGAGGGGGTAGTTACTAGTGTTCTAAGTGAATCAAATGATCGCATAATATTTAAGTTAAGAGATGATACTGGAGAAATTAGAGTAGAGGCTTTTATGGATGATTATATTAGATTCAAGAAAATCTATGGAGACATTAAACCTGGAGATAAGATCAGGGTTCCAGGCTATATAGATATTGATAATGAAGGTTTAAAACTAGTATTTTCCGATGCTCCACACCCACAATATATTGCTTCTATGATAGCTAAAGCTATTGATGAAGCATATGAATCCGGTCGTATGATTACTGTTAAAGTATTCAATATTAGGATGAGCGGTGATATCTACCGTAGATTTCTTATACACTATGACATGCCTACACGTAGTATTAAAGTGTATATAGGACCTCTAGTAACTACTGGTGGAGTCCCGATCAAGGGTACTGAAGTGCCCGAGTATAGGAGAGTAGGTGAAGCTCAGACTAAATATCCATTCCTAAAGACCTATCCTAGACCAACAGTTATAGATGCTTTTAGTGGACCAGAGATTGGTTATCAAAAAACAAAATTACCTGATGGTAGAGAAGTTGTCGAAGAAGTTTTTATTCCATGGCATCGTGGTTTTAGCCATAGCTTTACAGCTGGTATACTATTCGCCCTACTCCTAGCACCAATATTATACTTGATCAATTACCATCACATATGGCAACTAGTTATTGCTTCTATGCTTGGTTATTGGATGCATGTTATCGAGGATCAACTAGGTTTTATGGGCAATAATCTGTTACCACCACTAACTAAAAAACGTATACCTGGTTTAATGCTTGGACCCAACATCTATACTGGAATGAATTTCGCTACCTCCTGGCTGATGATAAGTCTTATAACATGGAATATTAATAGATTTACAACTCCACGACCAGTACCATTATCTGATCCAGTATTCTTATTAATATTATTGATACCGACGATAGTGATTTATAGTTATGGTGTATGGGATTCGATCAAGTTCCGGAGACTATATAAGGTGTACTGGAAATACTATGCAACACTTGAAGCATTAAATGAGGAAGAACTAATAGGTGGTATTTAACCCCGGTAATTTTTAATTAGGGTGTTTGTCTTGGCTAAGATCTATATTCGTGGCGGATACATTATAACCATGGATTCTAGAAGGAGAATAATCAAGGATGGAGCAATAGCTATTGATAACCATGAGATCATAGATATTGGTAAACGTGAAGTATTAGATAAAGACTATAGATACCACAGCGATCTAGTGATTGATGCCTTAAACGATATAGTATTGCCTGGTTTAATAAATACACATGTACACCTCGCACAAGGACTACTTAGAGCATGTGCAGACTATCTACCATTAATACCTTGGCTTCGCGATCGCGTATGGCCTCTACAAGGGAACTATAAACCAAAGGAAGCACTTATATCTGCACAACTAGTTATCGCCGAAATGATCATGTCTGGTACAACTACGTTTCTTGAGACAGGGCTTGTGGGTAGATATGGACCCGATAACATTATAGAATTCATATTGAAGAGTGGAATCAGAGCCGCTATAGCTAGGCATGTAATGGATCAAACTGGTTACGCTGATCAACAGAACATATTACATGAAGGATTAATTGAGAGTGGAGATAAGAGTTTCAAGGATACATTGAGACTATATAATAAATACCACGGTAGGGGAGACCGTGTTTGGATCTGGTTTGGACCTAGGACACCCGGTGCTGTATCATTAAAGCTCTATCATGAAATAGCTGAAAAAGCCCGTGAACTAGGAACTGGTATAACTATGCATTTAGCAGAGGTCAGAGAAGATAGAGAATACTTAATGAAAACTTTCAACAAGAAACCTATAGAATTCGCTCATAGCATCGGATTAACTGGTTCCAACGTAGTACTTGTGCATACAGTCTGGATAGATGATGAAGAGATCAAATTATTGGCTAAAACACAGACTAGTATAAGTCATAATCCATCAAGCAACGCTAAATTAGCTAGTGGAATAGCACCAGTATCTAGAATGGTATTGGAAGGAGTAAATGTAACTTTGGGGACTGATGGAGGACCCAGTAATAACTCCTATGATCTTATACGTGAAATGAAAATAGCTACGCTACTACAATCTGTTAATACAATGAATCCCGAGAGTTTGAGAGCAGAAGACTTACTTGAAATGGTTACTATCAATGGTGCTAAAGCATTAATGATTGATCGTATGGTTGGTAGTTTGGAGGTTGGTAAGAGAGCTGATATAATTGTTGTTGATACACATAAACCTCATTTACGTCCCCTAAATAATCCAGTGTCTCACCTAGTATATTCTAGTATGGGATCTGATGTTAAACACTCTATTATAGATGGAGAATTAGTTATGTATAATAGAGAGATACAAACATTTAATTTAGAAGAAGTATTAGAGAAAGCTGAGAAAGCTGCTTATAACCTCTATGAGAGAGCAGGTGTTTGTACAGAACCAGATATTAATTGGGTAATTGAATAATTTTTATAAACTGTCTATATTTTTATTTTCTGTATGAAAAATTGGATTAAAAATATGATCTGCTTTGATATTTCTATCCTTTATAAAACCCTTTTTGACAATGATCCTAGGTTTTAGTTCATAATCCTATTTATTTGTTTAAAGAAAAGATAATGATATCTTATACTTTTTATTTTAGAAGCATAAAATTTTAAAATGGGTTTATTAATATTATAATAATAGAATAATATGTAATATAGAGGTGGAGAGGAAATGCCCGAGAAACTAAGATTCTTCGACTTAACCAAGAAGAAACACTTCGAGACAGATAAATATGAAGTAGTAATCAAAGAGACTAAGAGAGGAAAGATCAAGATCGCTTTTGCGGTAAGCCCCTACTCTGGTAAGAAATTCGCAAGAATACTAGGACCTGCTAAGTAAGTCAAATAATAGATTAAACTATCTAAAAATAAATATTTTTTCTCTTCCCACTCTATTTAATCACTCTATGTCCCGGTACATACTTCCTCGACTGGTACGGTCTTTAATTGTTCTCTTAAATTAATTATTCTCTTGAGTGCATCTATGAAGTAATCTATTTCTTCGATCGTATTGTATATGTAGTAGCTTGCACGTACAGTTCCTTTTAACCCTAACCTATAATGGAGTGGATGAGCACAATGCATACCTGTTCTAACAGCTATTCCTAGTAAATCAAGTGTTTTACCAACTGTATGGTGATGAAGATCTTTTACATTAAAAGATATTACGCCCCCGCGATCATTCGGGTTTTTGGGTCCATAGACAGCTATTTCATCACCTATTTCCTCGAATCTCTTAAAGGTATAGGTTACTAGCTCTATTTCATGGTTTCTAACATTCTCCATACCAATCTTCATTAGATACTTAGCAGCTTCAGCTAAGCCTATTCCACCAGCGATATTTGGTGTTCCAGCTTCAAATCTCCACGGTAGATCATGCCATATCACATCCTCTAAAGTAACATCCTTAATAGTATCACCACCAACTTTGAAAGGCATCATCTCCTCTAAACGATCCCTCCTACCCCATAATACACCGGTACCTGTTGGACCAAGCATTTTATGACCACTAAAACCTAGAAAATCTATACCAAGATCCCTAACATCGGTAGGCATGTGTGGTACACTCTGAGCACCATCAGCTACAACTATAGCGTCTACTTCATGTGCGATTTTCACTATTTTCTTAACATCATTTATAGTACCGAGAACATTGCTCATGATCGGGAAAACAACTACTCTCGTCTTCTCATTTATGAGTTCCTCTAATTGATCATATCTTAGATAACCATCATCAGTTATATTGATATACTTAACAACTGCTCCCTTAATAGCAGCTACGTTTCTCCATGGAAGCATTGTACTATGATGATCCATTACAGTAGACAATATTATGTCTCCTTCACGTAAATTCTTCAAGCCCCAGGCATAAGCAACTATATTCATAGCATCAGTTGTATTAAAACAAAAAATAACTTCTTCCCATGAATAAGCATTTATAAACTTAGCTATTACCTCATGTGCTTTCTCATAGAGCTCACTAGCTTCCTGGCTTAAAGTATGAAGACCTCTATGTACATTAGCATTATATTTCTCATAGAACTCCTTAATAGCATTAATTACTTGACGAGGCTTCTGTGTAGTAGCAGCATTATCAAAATAAACTATTCTTCTACCATGAACCTTCCTCTCAAGTATTGGAAAATCCTCTCTAATCTTATATGGATCAAGCATTACCTCAAACCCCCCAAAATAAAGAGACATTAAACTAGTAATAGATATATGTTATCTAGGTAATATTATTAACAATGAATGAATCAGCTTTCATAGCAATCACCCTTATTTACAAATACTTCTTCAACAACAACAACTTTAATCAGTACATGAATCTCTATCTTCATCTCCATAGATTTTAGAATAACCATTAAATCACCTTTATTAACCTCTACACCCTCATGAAACTAAAATTTCTAAAAATTTAACCAATCATAGGCGAACCTACCTCAACGTATCCCTTCCTATGTTGTTCAACAACCTTTCTATCATTAGTTTCCTTCACAACTACTTGCCTAGTATTTCTTTAAGGAACAACCTTTATTCTCTCTTCCTCCCCCTATTTTATAGATGCTTTTTCCTACAACACCCAAAATATTCTTCTGTGATCCCTGGAAATAAACAATAAGTTGACACACCCCCTCCTTCCATAAAGTATCCCTACCAACTCCTTCACTTCTACACCTACTATACATCGGTTCTAAGAGATCATCTGATCCAGTCTTCATCCCCCCTCCTATAATTTCCACAATTAGATCCCCTCCTACTAGTCCCAACACTCCACCGTATAATCCCCCTGAAATAATCCCGTAGCTCCCTAATACTACTCTATAACTGTTAAGCAAACGTTTAGAACAGTTTATCTCCCAACTATTTGAGTGAGAGAAGTGCGACAAACGGTGAATGACTAAGATCAATCGTCTCTTGTAAATTCCCTGTATTAAACCTTGTAACCAATAATGATTGATGAGCATCATATATTGTTGTATCTATAAATTCAACTAACCCAGATAGACACCAAACTATACTCTTCTATAAACCTATATTATTTTCGATTACCTATCAAATTTTTATAGCTATATAACTCTAGACGGGAAGAATCGATTTGCAGATAATGATCTTTGCGAGTGGCGGGGGACATACAGCGTATGCAGTAGCTGTTGGTGAAAGGTTAAAGGAGTACATAGGTGGAGAATCAATTATATTCATTACACCAGAAAATGATCGATGGAGCGTTGAGAGAATAACTAAGAGGATACCAGGTTCTAGAGTAGTTGAGATAACGAAACCTTTGAAACCATTAGAACCCTATACATTATTACTGAAGAGAATCATGAAAGCTTTCAGAGAAAGTTTGGAAAGGATCAATGAAGAACAAGGTATAATGATCTGTACCGGTAGTAATCATAACTTAATACCAGTACTAATTGGAAAGTTTCTACGAAAACATCATATCTTCTGTATCGAGGATGTTTTTAGAATAAAGAGGAGATCGAGAACTGTCAATATTATAAATAGAGTTGCTAAAGCACCAGTTTTTCTACAATGGAAGATACAGGAGAAACTGTATAGAAATGGTATCTATGCTGGTCTTGTTTTCGAGAAACCCCTCTATAAACCGTTTAATGGAGGCTATATATTAGTCACAACAGGAACTATTGGTAATCGTGAATTATTCAAGTTATTAATAAAGACTAGATTAGATAATCTAGTCATACAATCTGGAGCTATTAAGCCGGAGAAGATCATGGTTAAGAATAGGTATTGGAAAATATTCCAGTTTGACCCAGATATAGATAAATGGATTGCTGGTGCATCATTAGTTATTGCTTCACCGGGCATAACAGCTATTAACGCTGTACAAGCTTACGGTAAACCAACGATAATGGTTTACAACCCTGATATAGTGCTTGGAGCTAGTTTTAATGAAATAAAATATGTAGCTGACAATATGGGTATACCATTTATCGATCCACGTAAGATTTCTCCAAGAGATTTTGAGAAGCTAGTTGAAGAACCAAGTGATATTAAGATTATTAAACATAGAGATGGAGCACAATATATTGCTAGATACATAATAAGTTTTATGAAGGATACAACCTACGTCTAATACGTGTTAATGAATATAATTTTACAAATCTAATCTTCTTATATTTAGCTTCATCTAATCCATTAACACTTACATAATCAATATTAAGCTTCATAAGCATTGCTTCAACTCTATTCATATAAGAATTCACTAGTTTATAGTAGGTGTGAATATCTAGATCAATAGATTTACTCGGTGTTTCAGCGTCTATAAATAGATGATAACCACCAATACCCGGTGGTTTAACCTCAATCGGTGTAGTAACAAGCACTACTCCCATAATCATATTTAGTGAATGAACAGTACTAGCTAACACTTCGAATTCGACAGGGTAATGAGCATAATCGGTTACAAGAAATAATGATTCTCTATTTCTAAAGTTTTTAATATAACCAGACAACTTCATTAAATCAATTCTACCACGTGGATCAGTTTTACATATAGTGTTTAATGCAAAATTTATAGCATCTATAGGATCCATTCCTTGTTTAATATATATTTTCTCCCCATGCAGGATCAATAGATCAATTACATCCCCGACACTATGAGCTATACTTAATAAACCAGATAAAACATAGATCGCGGTCTCTATCTTATCACCATAATCCATAGACTCGGAATAATCAAGTACAAAAATATTATTTACAAGTCTCTCTAACAAATGTTCTTTAACCATTAACCTATAATCACCATCTGGTTTAAGCATACGGGCAGAAGCACGCCAATCAATAAATCTAATATCGTCGCCCGGCGAATATTCGCGCAGATCAACATATTCGAAACCAGGGCCTTTAATTTTCGATGGGATAACACCATACATTAAACTACTAAAATGTGCACGTGCAATCTTAGATGCTAATACTGCTTTACTACATATTCTTGAAACCATAAGTTATCCTCCACGTTTTGAGTAATTATTATAATATAAATACCGATATAATACTTAATCTAAACCTAGCAAGTGTAATAAAATGTCTGTGAGGATCAAATATGAGTTATTTTTCAGCAAAAGAACTTATAAACTCGGATATATATGATAGTGAAGGATTATATTATGGCACGTTATGTGGATTAGAGATTGGTGAAAAACCAAAGTTAAAAGCTTGTCTAATATTTGATATCGGTGAATATATACCGGATGTTGAGAGATTGAAAGAGAAGTTAAGAGAAAGAGGATTAGAGATCCCGGAAGATATTACTTTAGAAGAACTAGTAGTTACTGCACGCACGGAAAACATTGATATTCCAGTTGTAGAGGTTGAGAAGAGGATAGAGTTTACTAAAGGTTTTCTAAGTTTAGACGAGATACGGTTGGTTGATATAGTTTATAAACCGGGTCGAGGAAATAATTGGAGAGTTGGAGTAATCATGCTCGAGAAACCGAGAGAAGCGGTATATCGTGGGTTACCGACTCCAACAAGTACTCCTTATCTAGAACTACTTGATAAAGTTATTGATAAACTAGTTGTTAGTTTAAGTGATGGAATAATAGGTTATGTACAAGACATTGTATTTGCACCAAAAGATGTTGGTATTAGAGTTGAAGCAGTTAATTATAGGAGTGGTAACATTTTATGGAATAACTATCTAGCATTACTTGAAGCTCGTGGATACAAAGAATTAGTAGAGCTATTACGTGGTAGTATAAAACCAGCTGAGAAACTAGATCTTAACCTGTATGGATACATACACAGTTTACTATATAAGTATAAAGCCCCAATTGAAGCGTATGAGCTACTAAATAGTAATATTGAATTCGAGGAAATGGTTATTGAGAAGTATAGAGATATTAGTTGGAAAAACGTTTTGAAAGTAGGAGATATTGTAATCGTGAAGTAAGGGGGATAGTATATGATCGAAATAGATGAAATCAAAGAAACGAGTCAAGCGATCATAAAAGAGATAGGGAAAGCGATCATAGGATACGATACAGAGATCACATTAATTCTAGCATCTCTATTCTCAAACGGCCACGTATTATTAGAGGGTGTACCAGGGATTGCAAAAACAACATTAGCTAGAGCTCTTGTGAGGGTACTTGGATTGAGAGAGGAAGAGAAATATGTTATTGATGATATCCCCTATAAGGGGTTTTCAAGAATACAGTTTACACCTGATCTCATGCCAAGCGATATAACTGGTTCTCTAATCTTCAACCCCGTTACACGAGATTTCGAGCCTAGGCTTGGCCCTATTTTTGCTTTTATTGTTTTAGCTGATGAGATTAATCGTGCTACTCCAAGAACACAATCAGCAATGCTACAAGCAATGCAA
>NJDP01000109.1 GCA_002254665.1 Desulfurococcales archaeon ex4484_58
TCCTGTTCGATTCAAAGAGGCTATAAAGAATGTTAGAGAAAATAATGTAAATGACCGTATAGTTTTGATAAATGATGATTTTTTCAATGTAGATATAAGTGAAGCAACTATAGTCACAATATTCTTATTAACAGTAGTAAATGAAGCATTAAAACCTAAATTTGAGAAAGAACTCATGGATGGAGCGAGGATTGTGAGCCACGAGTTTAGGATACCGGGGTGGAAGCCCTATAAAGTTGTTGATGTGAAAGACGATAATGGATTATCTCATACTATCTACTTATATGTTAAGGGGAAACATAAGTAGATATACTATATTATTTTACGTCCAAAAACGATATAACCTGTATGACCAACCATGAACGTCCTCGGTTTCGTAGCTCCTTCCTCAACCTCATATTCTCTCATCAACAACTCATATATATGAATATCTATAAATAGACCGGACCTCTTCATTCCAATAACTGTTTTCTCAACCTGGTTAATTGTTGGAACATATATTAGAACAGGGTGTGCTGGTTTTAATACTTTATATATACTATTCAATGCATTCCACGGATCTGGGAGATCAAGGAATACCGCATCAAGATCCCTATGTTTTAGTTCTTTACGAACATCCCCTTTACAGAGAACAACTCTATCTAATAACCCGGTTCTTGCTAGATTTTCTCTAGCCTTCTCTAAATGTTCTTCATTAATATCATAACCATAAACCACACCATTTTCCCCCACGAAATTAGCGAGTGATATAGTTAAGTAACCCGAACCCACACCGGCTTCTAATACTTTAGAACCCGGTCCTATACTTGACAAGTATATCATGTAAGATGCATCTTTAGGATATATTATCTGTGTAACTCTTTCAATACTATACTGATGATCCGCTAGCAAGGGATTTAGGAGATATGCTTTATACCCTTGACTCGTATGTATAGATTCACCATAACTCTTACCTACAATATCGTCGTGTTTAATGAATCCTTTATCAGTACCAAGTATTTTACCAGGCTGGAGACGAACTACATATCTTCTTTTCTCATCTATATATACTGTTACTAGATCGCCGTAATTTAGTTTAAACATCCTATTCCATCTACCTCTTCGGTACTGGTGTCAATCATCATCTAATAAATCAGCAATACCAACCTACCACATCAGTTTAAATATTATTTAATATACTCTATATTAATTTTCTAAACCATGGTGTAAACAGGTCTTGAATGAAGAGAAACTATATTTAGCTAGTATAAAGCCGAAGTACGCATATAGAATATTTACTGGAACTAAGAAATTCGAGCTACGTAGATGGATAGGTATTAGACCGATTGAAAACTCAACAATAGTAGTTTATGCTAGTGGATCAGTTAAAGCTATTATCGGTGAATTCAAGGTGGGTAGAGTATTATTTGCTAAACCAAGCGATATCTGGGATATGCTCTCTACACTAGGAAATACGGGTGTTGGAGTTGAGGATTACCAGTATATTAAGGGTGCGAAAAAAGCACTTGCGATAGAAGTAGTGAACCCTATACTATACATTAAACCTATAACATTAGATGAGATCAGAAACATTATACCTCGATTTACGCCTCCAATGAGTTTCAGAGAATTAAGTATCCATGAACCTTTATATGAAATGATTATTAGAAAAGCACGTGAACTCACATATAGTTCTTATAAAAATAAAAATCTTACCTAAACTCGGCATCTTTTATCCACAACTCTTTCTTAAGTAGATCCCTAATAGCTACTCGTATCACTTCACTCCTACTACTATACCTACCAATCTTAACTAGTTCATCGAGACCCTCAACATAGATCTCGGGTAGCTTAACTGTTACAAGCCTCATTTTAGCAATAGCTACACCAGTCATCCTCCCACCTACCAATTGATATTCTAGGAAAAACTTATAAATGAGAGGACATGGGATTTATATGTGATCTTATTTAAAGGTTTCGCCTTTTAACCATGAATAATTCTAGGATAAAATTCCATAAAACAGAAACTATTAAAAACCAGGTATAAACTACTTTTACAAGATTCCTTCTAAAGCCTAGTATATATGTAAATGAAGTTATAAAGAACATATAAACTAGAGGCGTGAACTGAACAGAATAGAAACTATATTGGGAACGGGCACCAATAACCCATAATAGTAAATAACCTATAAACAACCCCAGTATAGATAACCAAGTATATCCTACTCTACGTTCAAACCTATAAGCTGGAGCTAAAAACACCATATAAGTAAACGTGATTGTCCAGAAAGGCCAGAAACCAAGTGCTACAAGTTTCTTCTCCCAAGTAAAATAGTATAGTGGAAAACCATTATTCCCTATAAACCAATCCCATGGAGCAGAACTTATAGGGCATCCAGCCCCACTACATTTAATAGTTGTATGCCATCTTATAGCGCCAAATATCGATTGATCAATCCATGATGTAAAACCTAGATGAAGTATTAATGGTATTGATACGATTACTTGAAACAATAGAAACAATGGTATGATCAATAGTGTTAGTTTCGAGGTAATGTAAAGTAATGAAGTAAAACTTTGATCACGCAATAGCTCTCTACGTATAATCAATAAAATAATGGGAATCAACATAAGTAATGCGTTGAATTTGAATAGTGAACCTATAAGAATAACTATTAATCCATGATAGTATTTCCTAGAGAAAACAAAATACAAAGCTATAACAGTGAATAGTGTATCAAAAATATCGAGTAAACCTATACTAGACATTGCTCTCATAATAGGATCAACGGCGGTGAACAATGCTATGATTATAGCTAGCCATGGATTACTCGTTAATTTATGTATTGCGAGAAAAGTAAATAGTACAGTTAAAGTACCAGCTACTATAGAGGGTATCCTCCAATAGATCGGGTGATCCCCTAATAAATACATAGATAAAGCAATCAAATACTTAACCATAGGAGGGTGTTCTGTATTTAAGTAATTGTTTATATTACGAGCATCAGCTAATCTCCAACCCCAAACAATATCTACTACCTCGAGACCCTTATTCTTTAAAATATTAACTAGTCGTCTAACACTGCTTTTATCCGGGGTTTCAACGTAGATCGCTTTAATTTCGTGGTAATCGCTATCTACTATTTTTATATTTAAATTATATTGTTTTATTATGGACTTAATTAATGTTTTATTAATCTTGCCTTTAAAAACAAGTGTTGCACTATAGGTTTGATCCACATTTTTAGGTTCGAGTTTAAATACTTTCTCTAATATATTACGAGCACTACTCACATACCATACTTCATCAGAAACATATCCTTTCCCATTCCTACTAACTTCACTCTCATACAGTTTTTCAGCTAATGAATAATATTGGTAACTCGCTAGAAACAATAAACCGATAACTATTAATGTAACGATTATTTTCATGTATACTTCTTTCCTCATAGTCTCTAACCTTAGACATATAATTAAGAATAAATTGTTTAAATAATATCTTATGGTAGATTAAAAATTATGAATTAAGATTATGAGTGGAAATATATTGATACGTAAAATGATTATTGTTGTAGTTTTACTTTTCATAGTATCTTTCATAATACATATGCCTATTGAAACCCAGTCTGTTCTTTTTGGGAAAACTATAGTGAGTGAACCAATCTACATGGATGTGATCAATGATCAATATAGATCAGTATTTATATCTTCATGTACTAGTCAAGAAACAATCTGGTATAATGAGTCTCTAAGGAAAAAGTATTGTAGTGGTGAAGAAGTTTTTCCTAGACCCTACATAGACTATAGATACAACCATGCACCATTAATCGGTTTGGTTTGGACTACCATAACATATACTGCTTTCTTATTTTCTCCACGTGGAGAAACAGCGATTATGCATAATAATGTTAGTTTAACAATAACATACGTTTCGTTTTCAGCCATTATACTTGTTTCTATGATTCTATATACTCTTTTTATCTTTGATATTTATCGTAGATTAAATATAGAGAACAAAATATTGTTATTCTCAGCAATAATATTTTCTTCGCTTATACTGTATAGTGTGTATAGTTGGGAGATCTTTTCATTAATATTCCTATTATTAATGCTTAGAAACTATTTGGATAATAATTCTTTTAAAACGTACTTGTACCTAGGATTATTTACTTCAACTACACCATTTGGTTTTGTATTGATATTTTATTTTCTATATAGATTCTTCACTACAACCACATATACTGTTGGTGACGGGAAGAGTTTTTCTGCATTGTTAATGGGTGTTTCTCCATATCTCGTATTATCGATTATATCATCAAATACTGTTATAGGATATTTTACATGGTTTATGACTAGTTATTGTAATAATTGTGTTTATCTCTTGTTAGTAAATGATCCTGCAAGCCAAGTTTTGAAGGGCTTATTCATTGGTGTATGGGTTTTAGTTGTAACGATCTACTTAGCACTCGATCCTAGAGAAGACACTATATTGCATAGATACGCTATGATAGTATTATTTCTAAACTACTCCATAGTATTCAACCTAACCTATACACCACAAACCCTACTATACGTCCTACCACTACTACCACCACTCTATAGTGTATTCAATAATTATAAACCACTACTACCACACTATACAATAGATGCAACCAATTCATTGATCATGATATTATGGTTTAAAGACTATGATATAAGGAAAACACTCTCTTTCCTCGGGATACCAGTCACATATAATCCATGGAGTATAGAATCACCAATACAATGGATCGTTCAGATAAGAAACATATTATCAATCATACTAGTCACAATACTAGCATACAAGTACTTAACAATCAAACCAAACAAAGATAAGTTAATAAATAAGTAAATAATCCATTAAAATATAGAGCCGGGGTCGCCTAGCCTGGTAGGGCGCCGGCCTGCTAAGCCGGTGGGGTGTGTCCCCGCGCGGGTTCAAATCCCGCCCCCGGCGCTATTTATTCTATGTTTATATTATTGATTGTTTCTTTTATCAAAGAATATATTGTGTAGGTTAGGTTATATTTTATCTTTTTGATAATTGTTTATTCTATATGGTTTTATTTGTGATATGGGTGTTTTGTTATGGGTGGTTGGGAGGTTTTATTGGAGAGTTTGCTTCTTGTTTTTGCTTTGGCCATGTTTGTTGGTAAGTTGTTTGAGGAATTGGTTGTGAGGATTGGTTTACCCCCGGTTCTCGGTGATCTTATTGCAGGTTTGATTCTTGGTTCTTCTTTTCTAGCAGTCTATCCAGTTAATGATTTTATAATTGCTTTTTCCTGGCTTGGAATAGCTTTTCTACTTCTCTATGCTGGACTAGAGACTAGGTATCGTGAGTTTATGAGGAGCATAGGTTTGTATGGATTTATAACCATTGGTGAGGGATTAGCTGCTTTCGGTATGGGGTTTCTTGTTGGAGCTTTTTTCGGTTATCCAATAAGATCAGCTTATTTTATAGGT
>NJDP01000025.1 GCA_002254665.1 Desulfurococcales archaeon ex4484_58
TCTTTACGCCATGGATGACGGGGGCCTTCCCACTTCTTACGGGGTTTCTTTGGATCACCCATTCCTATACTCCCCCTCTCTATTTTCTCTTCTTTCGGACACCAACAGTTATTCCAAGTCTACCGGTAGTACGTGTTCTCTGACCTCTAACTTTGAGGCCAAGAGCGTGTCTGATTCCACGCCAACTCTTAATTTTCTTTTCGCGTTCAATATCTTGTTTAACGTAATATATTAAATCAGCTCCTATTAGATGCATATCTTTACCAGTTGTATAGTCTTTCCTCCTATTATAGACCCATGATGGAATATCGTATTTACTTGGATCACTTAATAAATCCTCGATTTTCTTAATCTCATCCTCTGTTAAATAACCTATCTTCATATTAGGATCTATACCTAATACCCTACATATACTGTAAGCTAAGTTTACACCAACACCTTTAATCTCAGCTAATCCATAAGCTGTTTTAAGCTCACCATTTATATCCGTTGCCGCTATCCTCACAATATATTTAAAGCTTCTCTCCAAAGCGCTAAAACCTCCCAGCAACTAACAGTATACATATCAATAATATATTCTCACAATCTTACAAATACCATGTAGAAACCCCTATTATAAGTTTACTCCACGCCGAGGATACTTATATAATAAAAACAGCGTAGCTAACCAACTAAAAATAATTAAGAGAAGCGCCGGGGGCGGGATTTGAACCCGCGCGGGCCTCATGGCCCACTGGCTCTCAAGGCCAGCCCCTTAGACCGCTCGGGCACCCCGGCTTCTAAATATATTATTTAGGATATGGTATGCTTTATTTTTTAAGGAGAATGGGTTTAAGAAGAGTTATTGTATATTATCTAGTTGAAAAATTTAGATTTCTATTTCCATCCAGATTTCTGGTGGTACTCTTACTCTTATTAATTGTTTCATTACTCTCTCATCAGCTGCTATGTATAATAGTCTTTTATGTATTCTCATCTCCCATTTTTCCCATTTCTTTTTACCTTCACCATGTGGTAGTTTCATTGTTCTAACAACTAGTCTCTTAGTAGGTAATGGTATTGGTCCACGCATATTCACTCCAGTCTTTTTTACAATATCAACTATTTTCCCTACAAACTCATTTAACACATCAATGTTTGTACTCCAAATCTTTATTTTTACCATTCTCGGTGTTGACATTGTTTATCTCCGTAATAGTTACTGGTTCGATAATGTTATGTTTTTAGTGGTTATTAAAAATAATTTACTTGGTTCTAAGTTTTATCTCCATTGGTTTAACATCAGTTACTATACCGATACCAATGGTTTTACCCATATCTCTCATTGCAAAACGACCGAGTGCTGGGAAGTCACTATATTTCTCGATAACTAGCGGTTTAATAGGTTTAAACTTTACAATAGCTGCTTCTCCCATCTTGATAAACTGCGGTTTCTCCTCGACAACCTTACCAGTTCTTGGATCAAGTTTTGCCTGGATCTCCATTATCCTACAAGCAACACTAGCTGTATGTACATGTACTACTGGTGTATATCCAACAGTAATTGCTGTTGGATGCCATATAATGAATACTCTAGCAGTAAATTCTTCGGCTACAGTTGGCGGGTTATCCAAGTGACCAGTTACATCCCCTCTCCTCAAATCTTTCTTTTCAACACCACGTACATTAAACCCGATATTATCTCCAGGCTCAGCTTTCTCGATCCTAGTATGGTGCATTTCGATACTACGTACTTCACCAACAACCGCTGGAGGCATAAATACTACTCTATCGCCAACCTTCAATACTCCAGATTCTACACGTCCAACAGGGACTGTACCTACACCTGATATAGCGTATACGTCTTGTATGGGTATTCTCAACGGTTTATCAACTGGTTTACTCGGTGGTTTAAGCATATCTAATGCTTCAACAAATGTTGGTCCATCATACCACGGCATATTAGGTGATCTCTCCAATAAATTATCGCCAGTCCAAGCAGATACTGGTATGAATGGTATCTTTGAGATATCGTAGCCTAGGCTCTTCAGGAACTTACCTAGAACTTCTTTGATTTGTTTGTAACGTGCTTCACTCCATGGAGGCTCTGTTGCATCCATTTTATTAACAGCAACTATCAACTGATCAATACCCATAGTCTTAGCTAAAATAGCATGTTCACGAGTCTGACCCTCAGGACTCATACCTGCTTCAAACTCTCCCTTCCTGGCACTAACAACCAGTACAGCTGCATCAGCTTGGCTTGCTCCAGTGATCATGTTCTTAACAAAGTCTCTATGACCAGGAGCATCAATTATTGTGAAATAGTACTTCTTTGTTTCGAATTTTAGGTGTGTTAACGCAATGGTTACTCCACGTTCACGTTCTTCTCTGAGCCTATCAAGTAGCCATGCAAACTTGAAGCTTTCTTTCCCCATCTTCTTAGCTTGTTCCTCGATCTCCTGCCATTTCTTCCTATCGATCATTCCTAGACGGTAAAGTATATGTCCAACTAATGTGCTTTTCCCATGGTCTACATGCCCGATCATTACTAGGTTTAGGTGAGGCTTTTCACTACTCACTTTCCACCAACCCCCTTAAACAATGTGAATACATATTAGAGGGATTTAAAATACTTACTCTAAGACAATGTTCTAGAGAATATAGATTATAACGAGATATATATAAAGCTAGCGATAATCGTTATCTACTACTCAAAGCTATTCTCTCAATTTCCTCTTTTCTCTGGATAGCGTAACTCTTAGGATCATTATTAGCAGCTAATATGATCTCCTCAGCTAAAGCCTCCTCTATAGGTAATGGGTTATTAAAAGCCTTATTACGTGCTCCCTCAGTTAAGTGTTTAAGTGCTAGATCGACTCTTCTCTGTGGAGCAACATCTACAGCTACATGGTAAACTATACCACCATACATGATCCTTGTTGTTTCTTCTCGAGGTGCAGCGTTCTCGATAGCCCTAACGAGAACTTGTAACGGGTTTTCTCCAGTCCTTAAATATATTAGATCAAATGCTTTTTTCACAATATTATATGCTAGATGCTTCTTACCAGTATTCCTACCTGGCCTCATAACCTTGTTCATTAAACGCTCAACTATAGGAACCTCTGCTTTACCAAATCTTCTATGTTCATGTCTACCTCCCGTGTGTGGTAGGAATACTGGTTTTAAACAAATATACCTCTTAAGCCCTGGGTCACGAACAGTTATCCCAGTATAGCTCCATTTACCAAACAATTTTATCTCACTAACCTTTACAATAACACTCTCGTCACTCATTATCAAATCACCATAATCTATGGTGATTAATCAATAGGTATTCGAATAAATATAATCAAATATAAATTTATCCTATAAATCTCTACATGAAAGAACGTAGAACAATCGATTTATTTGATTGTAATGAAAAACAAGGTAAATAAGGTGTTTATTCCATAACTCTAAACTAACATATAGAAACCCGTTAGTTCATCTATGTAGAACCATTAATTACATGGTGAATCCTAAATTGGATGATCTAATACGCGTAGTAGAGGTTCGTGGAGAAATTATTTCTAAACCAATAATGTATGGTGAAGGATATATATCTGTGGTAGATACGAGGATTACTTGTGTTTTAGAAGATAATCGTTTATTCTTCCTAGAGAGGGTGCCGCCAGACATAGTTATTTCCTTGAGAAGACTTGATGGTGAGGATATAAATGATGAACGTGAGAGATTCGTAGATATACTATTGAGTATGCCCGATGCTATAGAAGCTATTGGTAAATACTTAAAAAGAGTCGTGATAGACAATTTAGATGAAGATTCTGGAATATATAGTGCTACAGTAGAATTTGTCGATGATGGTATCACTGTTAAGAGGAAAATGGTTCCAAGCCACGCTATATTCTTGGCCCGTTTAACTAATAAACCAATATATGTTAAGAGAAAACTAGTTGATCAACAGGAGATGTATTACTCATTATATATGACAAATGAAGAAGACCATGAATATAGTGATGAAGAACTATAGATCATCTAGTTGGTTTCTGTTTTTTACCTAAGTATAATGCTTTCAGAGAAACACCATTAACCATTACAACTTTATAACGAACACCAGGTATATCACCTAAAGACCTACCACGAGGTCCACCGATCCCTTCTATGATCACTTCATCGTGTTCATCTATATAATTTATACCGCCATCCCATGGTACAAAAGCTGTTACAACTTTACCGTTCTTAACAAGCTGTACACGAACACATTTACGGACAGCAGAGTTTGGTTGTCTAGCTTCAACACCTACTTTCTCTAATACTATACCACGAGCCATAGGTGCTCCTTCTAATGGATCATACTTCTTTCTAAGACCAAGCATTTTTATCTTAAACTTTCTCTGGCTCCATCTAAACTTTAATCTCTTACGTCTAAGCTTTCTCGCTGCAAATAATCCGCTAGGTGCTTTTTTACCCGCCATCTTCCATTTCACCTTTTTCAATTAAACAATTAAACATGGAGTATACCTAGTTATAAATTTTTCATCAAAACTACGCGATAATTATACTATCTATTCCATAGTATCTTTTAAGTATAAGTCTAGCTCTTGCAACGTTTTTACCGTTCCTACCAATAGCTATTCCTTTATCCTTTGGATCGACGGAGACATAAACTATTTTCTTACCTCCAAGCCTATTAACAACTCTTATCTCTCTAACCTTAGCAGGTGCTAATGCATATCTAATTTGTTCCTCAAGATTCTCACTATAGCCAACGATCTCAATATCTTTATTCAAGGTTTTACGTAGTCTTTGAACATATATTCCACGTGGACCTATAGCTCTACCAATATCTTTCGGATCAACTAGGAAGATTATCCTATTATTTTCTTCATCAACTATACAATCTCGAACAAAAACATTAGTTAATGCATTAAGTAAAGCAATATACCTAAACTCTTCAGCTGTTAATTTTATCTGTGGTTTATCATCTTTACTCACTCACTCTCAACCTCCTTAATTATTTCTAAAATATTTGATTGTCCGGGGTCGATAACAGCCATAACAGATACTCCGAAAGGTTTACCAGCTATTGTTCCAAGTTCTATGTTTGTTCCAGGGAATATGTATACTGGTATATTAGATAATTTCGCATAATACTTAAAATCATTTTTTATCTCTGGCGGTGCATTAGCAGCTATTATTACAAGCTTAGCTTTACCATGTAACACTAATTTAAGTGTTCTCTTAGTACCTAAAACTACTTGTCCAGTCTTAATAGTCATTTGAAGCGCTCTTATGAAATCCGTTGAACTAGACATATCCTATCACTCCTCTCTTTCTTCTCTAGGTTTTGAAGGATTCATATATATTTCCACGATCCCCGTCCCTACCGGCGTGATTTGGCCAATAATAACGTTTTCAGCTACACCCACCAACTTATCAGTTGCCCCTTCAATAGCGGCTTCAACTAGTTTCTGAACAGTCATTTCAAAAGCAGCTCTAGCTAATACACCTGGTTTTTCTCCAGCAACACCCATTCTACCTACTTGTCTAACTCTACCAGTCCAAGTCATAATATCGGCTAGTAACATTATATGTCTAATATCTACATCTAAACCTTGATCCTCTAGTACATTCTGGATTTCACGAATAATTGCTGCACGAGCAGCCTCTATACCTAAAACCTCCTCTATCTCAGCTATATTATTGGTGTATACTTTTCTATAATTAACACCGGGTACCTCCAATACCTCAGCTAGATTACTGCCTTCAGCTATTAATACATATTCATCTCCTCTTCTCTGAATAATAACCTTCGATATCTTCTTTACACCCTTGATTCTAGTAGTAGCTATTTTAACCCTAATCTTCTCAATCTTAGTATAATCTCTCTTCTCTGGTCTAAGCTCAATATGTATCACATAAGGATCCTCACTATCAACATATACTTTACCTAACTTCAGCTTCTCAAGAACACTTATTACCTCTTTAACCTTAACTCCTTTATCCTCTAACATCTCCGGATCCAATACAATAGTTACTCCCTCGTAGGGGTCGACATTTATCTCACGTGCAACATTCTCAATAGTTGTACTCTCAATCTTACGTGCAACCTCTTTTGCTTTCTCCATAGATTTCCTATGTTTTTCATCTAAATAGATCTCCATAATGGGTGTACCCGGTTTTTTACGGGCATCAACTATCTCTATTAATCTAGGTAAACCAAGTGTTACGTTGTATTCACGTACACCAGCATAGTGGAAAGTTCTAAGAGTCATTTGTGTTGATGGTTCACCTAGACTTTGAGCAGCTACTGTACCCACAGGTTCTCCCGGTTCTACAGCACTTATCTCATATCTCCTAATAACTTCATCTATGATAGCGTTTAATTCCTCCTCATATAAACGATACTGTTTATAGTATTCACGTATCTTTCCACGCACTTCATTATACACTAAATTACTCACTCTACCCTTTAGTTTCTTCTCCAGGATCTCATCTAGATCCTTTAATCTCCTAATCCTCTTCATATCCTCCACCCTATAACTTTCTGTATAACTCTCTCAACATTCACAGATTTGCCATGATCGCTCTTCATAGGATCAACGCCATCCTCACCGTATAAGAACTGGACTATTTCACCAGTCGGTAATCTAACTGTTCCATCATATTCTACGCGTAAGTCTTGAAGAGCATTAATTAGTCTACGCTGCATATATCCACTCTGACTAGTACGTACAGCTGTATCTGTTAAACCCTCACGTCCAGCTGCCGCGTGGAAGAACATCTCTATAGGTGTAAGCCCGTCTACGAATCCATGTGCAATAAATCCACGTGCTTCGGGGCCAAGATCCTTTGGTTTAAAGTGTGGTAATGTCCTATGGAGGTATCCACGTGTTATTCTCCTACCACTAATTGTTTGTTGAGCTAATAAAGCAGCCATTTGTGTAAGATTCACTGGATTTCCACGAGCACCTGTACGAGCCATTATTATCACCGGGTTATTTAGTGTAAAGTATGGTGTTATAGCATCACCCACTTTATCTAATAGGCTCTTTGATAGAGCTTCAATAATCTTATCCTCAAGAGTCTCCTCTAATGTTTTACCAGGACTAGGCTCTAGTTCTCCACGATAATATTTATCGATCAACTCATATACTTCCTTCTTCTTCTCCTCTATAACCTGTTTAATATGTTCTTTAGCGTCTCTCGGTAACAATAGATCAGCATATCCCATGGTGAAACCGTGTTTCTCGGAGAATCTAAGAAACATTTTAAACACATGATCCATAAATAACCTCGCTAGATCTTCGCCATACTCTTTCACAAGCCAGTGTATTAGACTCTCGGGCTCCTCTCTACCTATACTAGCTTTATCCAACACTCCCTCAAGTAATACTCCCTTCTTTACGATAACAATGCTATCATGTGGACAATCTTCATCAATACATTTTAATGCAGTTGCACTAGCTATCTTAGCTGGTCTCTTGTAATTAAAGTCTTTTGGTAGGAATAAACTGATCAATTGTTTTCCAGTCCAATAAGGCTCCGGCTTCAATATAGCTGGTTCCGGTAATTCACCACGATAACCAGCTACACCTAGTAAATCAATAACATCTTCTCTTTTAAGCAATGTAGATTTACTCGTTAATAGAAACGCTCCACTTATATAGTCTTGTAATCCACCAATTATCGGTCCTCCATAACGTGGGGTCAATATATGTTTCTCTACCAGCATCAATAATCTTGCTTCGGCACGTGCTTCCTCGCTTTGTGGCACATGTAGATTCATCTCATCTCCATCAAAATCAGCGTTATACGGTGGACATACTAATAGGTTTAATCTAAAAGTCTTATATGGTAGTACTCTAACCACATGAGCCATAACAGATATTCTATGAAGCGATGGTTGTCGATTAAACAATACTATATCTCCATCACGTAAATGTCTCTCAACTATATAGCCTGGAGCAAGCGATTCAGCAATAGCTTTCCGATCAACATATTTCAAACTAATCTTCCTACCATCAGGTTTTATTACATAATTTGCACCCGGCCATTTATCCGGGCCATTAATTACTAGTTTACGCATCTCCTCAATATTCCATGGTGTAACTTTCTCTGGAACCGTTAATACCTTAGCAACCATTTCCGGAACTCCAACCTCATTTATACTAAGGTTTGGATCGGGGCTTATCACGGTTCTAGAAGAGAAATCTACACGTTTACCACGTAGATTACCACGGAATCTACCCTCTTTACCCTTTAATCTCTGAGCAATACCTTTCAATGCTTTTCCACTACGATGTTTAGCAACCGGTATACCCGGTACTTCATTATCAAAATATGTTGTTATATGGTATTGTAGAAGATCCCATTCATCATTTATGATAACACTCGGTGCACCGGATTCTATATGTTCCCTTAACCTATTATTAACACGGATAATATCTACAAGTTTATGTGTTAGATCATCCTCACTCCTAATACCAGTTTCTAAGAGTATTGAGGGCCTAACAGCTCTTGGAGGAACAGGTAATACTGTTAACACCATCCATTCTGGACGTGCATGAACGGGATCTCCACCAAGTAGTCTAACGTCTTCATCAGGTATCTTCTCCAACCTAGCTCTAACTTCAGCTGGATTAAGCTTTACTAATCCTTCTCCTCTCTCCTCATAAAAAGTATGTGGTTTCTCCAACCTAATCTTATATTGTTCAGCTCCACAATGTGGACACTTATTTACAGCAGATGCTTTCCTTCTAATATACTCGTGGAATCTCTTTATTAAATGGTGAAGTTCAAGTTCTTGTAATCCGCGCAATAGTTCTAAATATCTCTTTCTTTCACGTTCACTTATCTTTAATCTACCACATACTCTACATGTAGTTTTAAGATACATGTTTATGTATTTAACAAATGATACGTGGATCACTGGTTTAGCTAGCTCGATATGACCAAAATGACCAGGACAATTATCTCTAGTATTACCACAAGTTGGACATACTTCACGTGGTTCAACAGCCCCTAACCTACGATCAGCTACTCCACCATCTATTGGTACTCCATCATTATCATATACTTCGCCAGTAACTATAGCTGTTATACTCATTTTTCTAATCTCATCTGGTGAAAGTATACCGAATTTTATCTCTTTTATCTTATTCGAGATCAAAATATTCACCTCTCACGAATATCTCCGATTTTTAGACGAGGCATTATACACATACTCATTAATTCTTGAACCAATAGTTTAAACGCATAACTAACTTCTACAGGTTTTAATCTACCTTTCTCGCCATGTATAGGACACATATAGACTCCACGGACACGATCATACCAGCCAATATGGCCGCATAATTCACACACATACATAACTGCACGATCACTACGATCAACTAGAGTTTCTTTAAGTAGTGAAGCAGCACCGTGTCCAACTAAACAATCAACTTCCATTTCACCCCATCTCAATCCACCCTGTCTAGATCTACCCTCGGTTGGTTGTCTCGTTAATATCTGTATGGGGCCAGTAGCTCTTGCATGGATCTTATCGGCTACCATATGGTGTAGTTTCTGATAATAAACTATACCGATGAATATAGGTGTTTTAATTAATTCGCCTGTTCTACCATCATATAGTACTTCCTCACCAGTTGATAGATACCCATGTCTCTTCAAAACCATCATATGATTCTCTATTGGCTCTTTATAGAATGGTGTAGCATCTACAAATTTACCCTCTAACGCCGCGGCTTTACCAGCAATACTCTCCATTAATTGTCCTACAGTCATTCTTGATGGGAACGCATGTGGGTTAATAATTAGATCTGGGACGATTCCCTCCTCTGTAAAGGGCATATCATATTGTGGAACAAGTAGACCGAGAACACCTTTCTGTCCATGTCTACTAGCAAACTTATCTCCAAGCTCAGGTATCCTTAGATCTCTTACACGTACCTTAACCAATTTGTTACCTTCACTATCAGTAGTTAGCATGACAACATCTACTACTCCCTTCTCACCATGTCTAACTGTCACGCTTGAATCTTGTCTAGTTAAACCTGTTCCTACAGTATATTCTTGAGCTACTAAAAATCTTGGTGGACTAATCTTTCCTATTAATACTTCTCCACCTTCAACATATGTTTCTGGTGGAGTCATTCCATCTTCATCTAATTTCTCATAAGCTCTAGGTCCTCTATATCCGCGTATATTGCTTGGTGGAATAGTTATTCGATCCTCTTGTCCACCGGGATATTTGTATTCAATTGTAGTGTATAATCTAAAGAATGTGCTTCTACCTAATCCACGGTCAACACTACTCTTATTCATTATAAGTGCATCCTCGATATTGTACCCAGTAAAACTCATAACTGCTACAACCATATTCTGTCCAGCCGGTCTTTCATCATAACCATTAACTTCCATAATCCTAGTTCTAACTAGTGGTTTCTGTGGATAATGTAGGAAATGACCACGTGAATCCATTCTCTTCTGGAAATTAGCAGCATACAATCCAAGGCTTTGCTTAGCCATAGCTGCTTCATAAGTGTTTCTCGGGCTTTGATTATGTTCAGCGTATGGTATCAGTGAAGCGGTTATACCCATTATAGCTGAAACCCAGATCTCCATATGTGTATGTTCTGGTGTTATATCCTCTGGTTTTAATGCTATATACGAGTCTTCTTCTTCATCTGCATCAAGATACTCTACAATACCTCTCTTAACTAAGTCTTCAAAACTCCACTCTCCCTTCTTGAGTTTCTCGATATGTTCTGGTTTAAGTTTCAATTTACCATTTTCAACAACTAGTAACGGTCTCCTAACTCTACCAGCATCAGTGTTTATATAGACTTCATTCAAGTATTCATCATGAATATATGCAACGTTTACTTCACTACTAATCTTCCCCTGTCTCCTTAATCTCCTAATATCTCTCGCGAGTTTTGCTCCATCTGGATGGTACCCAATAAATCTGCCATTCAAATACACTCTACTCCATTTTAGATAAGGTAATTCACCATATTCTCCAAGAGTTTTCCTAATCTCTTCTATGATCTTCTTTATAGATTTAACACCAAGCTTATAGAGGACAGGTTCTACAAGTTCTTCGGGAATACCTACACTTACATGAGCCATTAAAGCTAAATTCTTCACTAAACCAATATTTTGTCCCTCAGGGGTCTCGAACGGGCAGAGTCTACCCCATTGTGTAGGATGAAGTTCACGTGCTGCTAGATGTGGTTGTGTCCTTGCAAGTGGGGAAACTACTCTCCTTAAATGTGAAAGTGTTGACATAAGGTTTGTTCGATCAAGCAGCTGTGAAACACCAGTTTTACCGCCAGGCCAGTTTCCAGTAGCCATCACATGTAGGATCTTGTCTGTCAACATACCAGGTTTTAAGACTAGTTTTAGATCGGGTTTCTTATATTTACTATATCCACGCTCAATGCTACTCTTAACTTCTCTTACGAAATAGGTTGTAAACACGTATCTAAGTAGTTGTGCTAATAGATCACCTGCTAGTTTTAATCTCTTGTTCCTGTAATGGTCTTTATCATCAGGTGTTCTCCTCCCAAGCATTAATTCGATGATCTTATTTACCATCTGCCCTATAAAGAATGCTTTCTTGAGCCTAGTTTCTTCTGAAGAATCTGTTCCTAGATGAGGTAATAGATACTCATCTATGAGTCTCTTAGCTCTCCTTATCCTCTCTTCACGTGGTTTACCTACAGCTATACGTGCACCGATATAGTCTAGTGCTTCCTCGATAGTCTTCTTTCTCATTTCCTTCTCTATCTTCCTACGTTCCTCATTCGATGCTTCTGGTGGTATCTCGTATTTGGGGAATATAGCTTGTGCATGCATTATAGAGGGGATTAAGTGGTTTTGGATCTCTGGATCTAGGCTTATAGCATTCATTATCTCGAATTCAGTTGCCAGACCTAGAGCAGCCATTAATATCACTACTGGTACACGATACCCCCTCAAATTAGCATAGAATATTCCATCTTTCCTTCTCTCAACGATTAATTGGCTTCTTCTACCCTTAGCTACACTGATCACTTTAGCTAGATGAGTAGCCGCTGATCCCTCGCTAGCCTTATCTACTAAGATATTATTACTAGCTAAATCTTCCTGAGCTATTAGTACTCGTTCACTACCATTAATTATAAAATATCCACCGGGATCCTTTGGATCCTCCCCTATCTTAACCAGTTCTTCTGGACTCATTTTGCTTAATGGATCTATTTTTGATTTAAGCATTACTGGTAAATCTAATAGTTTTACCTTAATCTCTTTCGTATTTATCTCTCCAGTTAGAGATACATAAATATCTAGTGGAGCAGCATATGTAAAGTTTCTTAATCTACACTCCATTGGTGTAACTGGTTTCTCACCAACCTCTATCGTTCTAGCCATCGGCTTTCCAATCTCATATCTGCTAATATGCAATCTTAAGTTTTCAGTGATTTTTACGTCGCTATACTCTTTGATGATCTCGGGTAGTAGATAATCTATAAATCTATTATAACTGTCCAGGTGCTGTCTAACAAGTCCCTTTTCTAGGAAAAAACTCTTCATAACAATCCATAGATCATCCGGTGTAGGAAAATTTCTACGCTTCCTACCCATAATTATTTTCCTCCCTTCTTTTTAGGATGAAGAGTATCTACTACAACGTATCTATAAGCTATTGATTCACCAGCTGTAGGGCTTTTACGTGTGATCTTAATTATATCTCCTGGTTTCGCTTTTATAAGTCTAACAATAGGATCATCTATAGATATCCAGGGGAGTTGGGTTGGTTTTATATTTAGTCTCTTTAAAACCTTAGATGCTTCTTCAGGAGATAAAACTTCATGTTTAGGGACTAGTTCATGTTCCAAAATGTTTATTTTAGTTTTTTTACTAGGCATATTAACACCTAGCAATATCTATACTACAAACTCTCCACTCCAATGAAACAAATCATACAAACATGAAATAGATAAAACGGGGTCTTAAGCCTATCGTCTACCCACACTCCATATATATTCATTGATTTAACTGGATATTATTACTTACTCTTAACAAGATCTATATATGAAGGATAGAGAATGGACCGGCCGGGATTTGAACCCGGGACCTCCCGGATGCCAACCGGGCGCTCTTCCAGGCTGAGCTACCGGCCCATCTATATTCTCCTTTAATACTACTTAATATAATCCTTATTAACTTTTCAACTAAATCATGGCTATTCATAGTGTTTTAAGGCTCGGTTGTTTAAAACAGTTTAGTTGATAAATCCTCTTTTGGGAAAAACAAGTGTTTCCAATGGAGAGTGGAGGTTTTGAGTGATATTATAGATGAATTGATTAAATCTAGGCTTAAGGGTAGAAGCAGTATTTTTAGGGATAAAGAGATTCTTCATCCAGAATATATACCGGAGACTCTACCCCATCGTGAAGAACAGATTAAGAAACTAGCTGAGATACTTATTGTTGCTCTTAAGGGTGTTAGGCCTAGTAATGTATTAATATATGGTTTAACCGGGACTGGTAAAACAGCTGTTGCTAAATATGTTATTAAGAGATTAGTTGAAAAAGCCCCTACCCTTAATGTAAAGCTTAGATCAGCCTATGTAAATACACGTAAAGTAGATACTACTTATAGAGTATTGGCTTCAATAGCATCTTCTCTAGGATTAAAGATCCCTGTTACAGGTATAGCGATTAGTGAAGTGTATAGGAGGTATATTAATGGATTAGAGAATTGGGGTGGATTACATATAGTTGTCTTAGACGAGATAGATTACTATGTTAGAAGGGAAGGAGATGATCTATTGTATAAGTTGGTTAGAATAAACGAGGAGCTGAGTAGAGCACGTGTAGTATTGATTGGTATAACTAATGATATAAACTTCGTTGAATCGCTTGATCCAAGGATAAGGAGTAGTTTAGGTGAGGAAGAAATAGTTTTCCCACCATATAATGCTGAACAATTATATGATATATTGAAACAGAGAGCTGAGAAAGCGTTTCAACCTGGAGCAATAGATCATGACGTAATATCTTATTGTGCAGCACTAGCAGCTCGTGAACATGGTGATGCACGGAGAGCACTTGATCTATTAAGGGTGGCAGGAGAGATAGCTGAGAGAGAAGGTGTAGATAGAGTTATGATTTCACATGTTAAAAAAGCAGTTGTTGAATTAGAGGAGGGTAGGAT
>NJDP01000026.1 GCA_002254665.1 Desulfurococcales archaeon ex4484_58
CTAAATCTAATAGATGAATATAATTTGAAAACCTCAATATTCCTCGAGGATCCGGAAGTTAAGCTATATGAGGGGGTTAATGATGACTACTATATATTATCTATAAAAACACGTAGAGGTTATGGTTACCTAGTATATCTAGTTCCCGGAAAGACGGGATACATGGATTATGTCATGGATAAGATCGTGGATATTGAAGTAACGCTTAATGGAAAAATACTCACTATAGTTAGAGCAGTTAATACTACATATAAAGAATTAATAATATTAACAATCGATAAACAACAATACATAGTATACAGTGATCTATACAAACACATTACCCATTACACGGATTATAGTGAGAGTGAAACATATATTACATTCATTAAAAGAGAAGTGAAGAAATTAAAACCCGAAGAAAGAGAGAGATTAAAAAAGAAATATATAATATATTATGTACTAGTTCACATCAAAATTTCATCATTGGCAACGTTATTAGTTGAAGGGATTCCCGCATTCATTAAATGTACTAGTATTCTCGGTTCATATCTATATACACTAAGTAGAGTCCCAGGGATAATAGTTGTTCCATCAGGTCAGGTTGGTTTAGTTTTCGTGCCATTGGGTAGATCGTTTGGAAGCGTCAATAGCTATAGAATGATAAAATTCAATTTATCGGAGAATCGATTGAACGTAGTGGATGTTAGGAAATATCTAGGACATTTGATCATAAGAGGTATTCAAGCAACTCTAGAGTTTACTGGTATAGATATCTCTCTATATAATAAGATCACTTTTATGGGAGGCGAAGAAGACTACTATGTTCCACCCGGTATATATCATGTTAAAATTACTTTTGAAGATGGTACAAGCTATGAGTTAGACTTAACTATAAAAGCTAATGAAACAAAAGTATTAATGATTTCTTCACCAGAAAAAGTATCCAATCCATTAGAGGGGTTTCTAGAGAATAGTTTCATATATATAATGGTAATTGTAATATTTATAGTAATAGCTCTACTTATACTAGGTATAATGTTTTCTCGCGGCTCTAGATCTTAGAAGATCCATTTATTATCCATATACCTTATAGTATATTTGTTCACTTTAAGCCTCGTATCAATTAGTTCGTAATGTTGTATAGTAATTTTATCATTCAATTCGATAATCATCATACTAGGTTTCATCGAACCCCCACCACCACCCCATACACCAGTTAATGAACCGGGGTTTATTAATAAGATCTCCTCTCTTAAACCATGTTTAATGAAAGGTACATGTGTATGTCCTGATATCAGTATGTTCACACTAAGTGAATCAGCTATTTGAGTTAAACCCTTTGGATCTCCTCTAGGGTAAACACCGTCTCCATGATGAACACCTATTCTTAGATCATTTATATTAAAGACTTGATGTTTAGGTAGTGGTAGATAATCCATGTTTCCTCTTACATAATACGTTTTTCTACCAAGTCTCTTAAACCATTCGAGAACATCACGATCCGTAAAATCTCCGGTGAAGACTGCTATATCCCATGGTTTACCTGATTCAATACTTTCTAACAGTTTCTCCGGGATGCTTAAAGCTCTGTCCGGGATATGTGTGTCTCCTATTACTAGGATATACATGTTGTTCACCCTTTGATTCAAAGTATTTATCAAACTCATCTATCATCTTCAATAAATCATTATTTTCAATTACTATCTCAAAATATATTGTTTTAGCTGATGCTCTATAATTAACATTTGGTATTTCTGGATGTGGAAAAACTATTTCACATACCCCTTTACGCGTAAATCTATCTCTTCTAAAACGTTCTTTCCACTTAAGATCTAGGCGGGGTTTACCACTAACTACTCCACGGTAAATAATTGGTTTTAATAATACTATGTTTAAATTATAGCTTTTATAGAATAGTATTAAATGAACATTATTATCTAGAACTAGTACTAATGGAATCTTATAGGATGGAATACACCATTTCACGATCCTCTTACCTAAAATTTTAACTAGATTCTTGATATAAACTATATCACTTTTAGATAGTATCTTCCTCCTCCAACCAAATATACGGAAAAGAAATTCTACGAGGAAAGACGTCATTATAATTGTTAAAGATAAACCAGATGGAACGAAACCAGATGACTCTAGAAAGAATGCTACAAGTATTAATAGTATCAATACAAGAGAAGCTACTCCATAGTATCCTCTAGGTTTTCTGGTTAAACCAACATATACTGGGTTTTTTACACCCTCTATAACCCACCATTTTTCCAATATAAACACACCATACTCTATAATATTTATTCAGTCGGGTGTGTTGTCTTCATCCCATCTAATTAACGGTCTATCCCGGGAGTAAATCATCATCTCTTATGGTTATAGTATTTAGATTAGAGACTCAATAATTTTGATGTACTGCATATTATAGGGTATTGGTAGTAACATGTATGCTAATGCTCTATAGTTGAATCTACTATATTGTTGAAGAACCCTATATCCATGCTTTTGATCAACATCTATATATCCATTGAAAAAAGATTTTAAAACATTATTTACGTGTTCTAAAGCTTTATTCCAATATCTATCTATTAATCCATAGATCACTGTAGTTGAGAATACGAATAAGTCCCAGTACATGTAGCTTTGATCATTTGATTTAATTGCTTGTTCACCATCAACGATATAGTATTTATTATTTGATTTAAGGAAGTTGTAGTACTTACTATCACCTAATACATAGTTCTCCAAATGTATTCTAGCTAGAATACCTCCTATCTCATAGTACTCATCAAGACTACTAGCTGGGTCAAATGTTTCCCCCTCAATATACTCTCTTACTACAATCTTACCTATCCAGTCCTTAATGTAGATACGTGGAGTATTGATTATCTTATTTATATATTCGAAAAAACTTATTTCACGAACCATTCTCTCTCGAGGATTCATTGTGTATGGATAGACTTTTGTCGTAAAACCAGCTGCTTTTATAAGAAACCATTTTATAATACCTTGCTCACTATTATAGTTCTTAACAATAAATCTTTTACCATGAACCTCTAATACTGTCGATTGCGATAACATCTCATTTATAATACCTAATAATCCACTTTTCTTCTTAGACAAAAATACTTACACCACACAGTAAAACATATAGCTAAAGCTTTATAACTCACTACTAACTTCTTCAGGTAGATTAATTACTCTCTTCCCAGCAACAACTTGATCAACACTATGAATAGTACCACCCATTTTCTCAATCAATTCATTAACATCATTAAATACAATATTCTCTCCCTCAATAACAACAATAATATTCTGAGTCTCAACATCAACCTCCTTAACAGTAATATTAACAGCATCAATACCGTTAAGCTTAGATAAGCTTTCTGCAAAATCAACAATAGATATCTTATTCGGTATTAATACATCAAGTACAAGTCTCTTAATCAACCCAGACTAGTCACCAAGTAATATTTTTAATCATAAAAGACTTTTAAAAATTAACTAGGTTAACTAGGTTATTTCAATTAACATGATATACGATGCATTGACTTAGCTTGGGTGGTGGATTTATGGAGGAAAAAACACCAGTTCCCATAGTTAAAAAGCCTATATTGAGGAAACATGGTGGAATAGATCAGGGTGTAAGAGAGGGAAGGGGATTTAGTAGAGGAGAACTCGAAGCTGTAGGTCTAGATTTTAAGAAAGCATTAAAACTAGGATTAAGAATCGATAAGAGGAGAAAAAGTGTTCATGAATGGAATATTAAAGCTTTGAAAGAATATCTAGAAAAATTACGTGAGAAAGGCGTTAGAATATAGTATGGATATGGATTGTTAAAGGTAGGTAGAATGGCCTTGCCCAGGGGAGTCCCCCCTACTCATCCCAGCCCCCGCTGACAACGGGGTGTTATAGGGGTCGGTCATATAATATATTAGTTCTATTTAGTCTTAAATATTTAATCCAGGTAATTTTATAGAGAAGCACTTTATAAGTGTCATATATAATATAGTAGTTAGGATATAATAGTTTTTATAGTTGTATGCTTTTTCTTACTGTTTACCAGTTATATTCATGGACAAACTGAAATTCGGTTTTTGTTCCTCTTAAAACTTTCTTTGATCACTTAATCCTCGATATCGTCATAAAGGTAAAATACTTTATCCTAGTAATATTATCAATTTGTCTATCATAATCGATAGCACGGGGTAGATATTTATTGGGAATATCAGAGACGAAGATGAAAAAACCTAGTAACTATATAACATCTGATGCATATAGAGAAAACGAGTTTATCATAATAGAACTTAAACCTAGGAGTAAAGTTGTAAGTTTTAAATTAAGAGAGGATCTTGTTAGGAAGCTTGATAAACTAATAATGCAATATAACCTAGGTAATAGAAGCGAGGTCTTACGGGGTATTGTGAATGCTTTAATAGAACTACTCGATGGATTAGGTGATTGTTCAATAAAAGAATTGATTCTAGGAGCTAAGTATATAGATATGAATAACGGTATTGAAAAAACATCTAAAATTTCTCTAAAGATATAGTTTTTTAAATGATATTATAAACGTAATATTAGCTAGAGCTCCCCCGCTTTTATCTTTTCAACAATAATTCTCGTGATATCTGCAGGTAAACTTATTTGATGAGCAAGCTGTTCAACTGGTATATTCGGCCCCAATTCCTGTAATGCTTTCTTAACAGCTGTTATAGGCTCGATATAGTATACCTTCCTACTAATCCTCTTACGAGCAACAATACCTAATCTATTTAATTCAGCAAGGTATCTTGACTCGATAGTTCTTGGTCTACCAGTCTTCTTAGATAAGTCATCAGCAGTTGTTTCTTTTAATTCAATAACAGCCTTTAAAGTTCTCCATAGCGGGGGAGATAATATGATTCCTCTTTTCATTAAGAATCTAATATCATATATACTACAATACTCCTCCTTACTCATATATAGAACACCTCACATCTATCTAGACTAGGATCAATCTCCAACATGTTATAACATATAAATGAAGTATTATAAATTTTATGTCTAATACATAGAAATTTTATTTTTAAAAATACAGATTGATGATGCTACAAAAGAATTTAGAGATTCCTAGAAACAGTAAATATAAAGAGATAATATTGATACTCATGGAAACTAAAGCAGATAATATATACATTATTAACTCGCACATAATAAACCCAGCGAAAAATATAAGTTTAAAATCAAGAATAATAGAAGTATTATTAATAATTCATGTCTAACTATTTTGAGAGGGTGAAAACAACATGAGTTCATGGCCCTGGCTTGGTGGTAGGAAGCTCGAAGAAATTGTTTCTAAGAGTCTAAATCATATAGATATTGTTATAAAAACTGTACATTATCTACAAGACTTAATTAAGTTTTTAGATGAAAATAAGATGAATGAAGCAGAAAATACATATAATAAAATAGTTGAATGTGAGAGAAAAGCCGATGATCTCAAGAGATCAATTCTACAAAGCCTAAGGAATAGCTATATCCATCCACAAGATAGAGAAGATCTACTAAAATTAATTATGACTGTAGATGATATAGCTGCATTTACAAAATCTTCAGCTAAGAGATTCATGAATATCTATAGAATAGGGTTAACAATACCAACCACGATAATGAATAAAATAAAAGAAGTAGTTTCAAAGACTGTTACAGCAGGGGATCTCTTGGTTGAAAGTATAAAGTCTCTTGGAAAAGATCCTCAGAAAAGCATGGCTTTAACACATGATATTGAACAGCTCGAGGAGGAAATAGATGATCTTAGAATGGAGGTCTTAGAAGAAGTTTATCGTAACTGTATAGATAAAGTAGATATTATATGTATATTGATCAGGGACTTGATCGAGGACTTGGAGAGTATTAGTGATAAATGCGAGGATACAGGCGATATTATTCGTTTAATAACCGTTACAACCTAAAGAGTAGAGGGAGGAGAGGCTAAAAAATTACTTTTTAGTTATGAAGTAGATAGCTACTATGATTATTATTATAACTACTACTATTGCTGCTATTAATGTTCCCGGTACTCCTCCCGCCGGTGTAGTTGTTGGTGATGTTGTAGGCGAAGTTACTGATGATGGGCTTGGTGATGTTGTAGGTGGTGATGTTGTAGGAGTGGGCGTTGTTGTTGTAGGTGGTGGTGTCGTAGTTGTAGGTGGTGTAGGCGCTTTTATAGTTATTGTTGCTGAAGTATTAGTTGTTAATCCTACTTTATCGTATACTTTGATCGTTACCGTATAGTTTCCGGGAGTCATATTTGTAAATACTACTGTCCCACTCGTTTCATTCAATGTCTTAGTTGAAGTTATATTTTCACTATTTACAGTTATAACTACATAATCTACACCAGATATATTGTCTGATACATCATAGTATACTATAATACTTGTTCCATTAACTGTTACATTGAATTCATTAATATTTGGTTCAGAAATATCTAGTGTAAATGTTATTGTATACTCGGTTGAATGACCAGCTTTATCCATAGCAACTATTCTTACTTGATGTTCTCCTTCAGAGAATTCGATCTCTTCATATTCATCAATAAATGATAAAACGAATGGTGTATAATGTTTATAATATTGTCCATCAATATATACAGTAACATTATCTAAATATGCATCTTCAGCATATATACTGACTGGGACAAGCGCTTTACCATCAATAATAATCGCCCTCCACGGGTCAATATAAGAGTCTATTAATGGTATTGTATAATTGAGTGTTGGTGCATAATTATCTATCATTATGAATGTTGAGTATAATGTATAGTTATCATAGCCTTCAACTCCTATAACTACCTCTAAACTATAATCACCATCCTCGAGATCAGATACATTGATCAAAACCGAACTAGTAGTGTTAAACTCGTATGGTACAGCTACCTCCCTGGCTAGCGTCTCAAATGGGAAGGTTAATTTATAAAATCTGAATATAAGATCAGTAGTTTCTACCTCACTATAACCACTCAATATATATGTTATATTTATATACCCCTCAATATATCCATAGAACACCTCCGGATTCAGTACTGTAAAGTTAAACTTAAACGGTCCTGGATAATAACTTATCACTACTCCAGTAACATTCGTATTACCTGCTTCATCACATGCCATAACCCATATAGAATTGTAACCACCAAATAAATATGCTTCATTAATATCAAATGTATAATTACCGGATTCCGTACCATTTGCTACTAAATATAGATTTACATATAAAGACCAGTTAGCAAGATTATCATCACTGACACTAAAGTTAACCTTGATCGGTAGTTCTTTTTTAGAGAATATAGCTCCAGGTGATGGACTATATATTATTACACTAGGTGGATTAGCATCCACCTCATAATGAACACTTGCTGTACTAGTTAGTCCAGCAGAGTTTTCAGCGGTAACTATTAATGTATAATTACCACTTACATTCTCGAATACATAAGCCCAGTATTCATAAGTGTTTGGCTCTACCATTATTAAGAATAGATCTATTTCTTTAGACTCATTAGTTTCCTCGTTATAAACAATAGCAGTTACAGATTCAATATCGGATTCATTATCATATATGATGATATCTACTAGATAAATTCTTGGTTGTAACGTATTATTCCGTGGATTACTAATAATTATTACTGGTGGAGTAGTATCTCCTACTCCACCACTCGATATAACATATGCTTCAATATTAACAGTATCATCACTATATACTGGAGCAACAATATATGGTTTATCACTAGTTTCTATAATTGATACCCCAGTCTCCGGCTCAATAGTTAATTCTCCTTGAACTCTATAGAGATCACCGTTTGTTTCTAGTAGATAGAGCCCATCTATACTAGGTATTAATACGTCTTTGTATTCATTATTGTCTATATCACCTAAACCACCACCCATTGTTGAAACAATATTGTATGTAGTTAAATCAATATGTTGTAAACGAGAGCCATCAATTGTACTATATAGATCACCGTATATGTTTCCAGTGGATGTATCATTGTATATAAACCATATAGTATCTCCTAAAACAGCAAATCCGTATAGAACCGCATTATCTATAGTCTCATAAATTATAGACGAACCATCTAAACCATAACAAGCAATACCACTACTTATTGAGGTTGCAAAGAAGTTAAACTCCATTATAAGAGTCCATATATAGTAGTCTTCACCATTATACCCTATACCAATAAATACTGGAATAGTGTTGCTATAGTGTTTAGTGAATAATAGTTGATCTCCACTATAAACCTCAAGATAGATATCCATTGTAAATGTAGTCATGAAAGTACTTAGATCCCAGTAAGTCTTAACTGTATAATTATCTGAAGACTCTAATATACCATCATTATCTATGTCACCCATAAGTATAGATGAATACATAAGGTATATCTTATTCTTCTCAATACTATAGGTTATAGTGTTTGATGAAATCTCGTATTTCATAATATAGGTATTAGAAGCAAAGAATCCAGTATTATATGAGAATGGTTGTTCAACAACACCATCTCTATAGATCATTGTAGCAAATGGTATATAACCAGGGTTTAAGCTACCAGATACCGTTGTATTCTGTTGTTGTATAATTGTATTGGTATAGGGTTCCCATAGATAAAAGTATACTGTCGATCTATTATTATCTGCGTCAACACTAACAGCAGAGATAACTAGTTCTTTACGACCATTATTATTTGTATCTCCAACTCTAATGAGCCCCGTGAGATTAACGTTTGTAGGTAATGAGAAGCATCCATAGAGTTGACCAGATAATCCACTTAATAAACACAATGATTGTGTTTCATTTTTATAATTATTAACCGCTAATACATCATTTATACCATCATTATCGAAGTCACCATAAGCTATTGGCATAGAAACATTGATATTGCCAGTTAATTGTGTACTCCATACTTTCTGTAAGATGAATTGTGTAGAGCTGTTAGCATATACTATTGTATTATCCATATATACTCCAATAGACATCATAGAAGATACAAGTAGGATTATATATAACATGGATAATGCCTTAGACAATACATCTTCACCATCATGTATAATACTAAATTTTCATTAGTTAATTAGATTATCATAATATTTAAGATTATTTATTTTTTATAATTCAAAAAACCGATATCTTTATATATAAATAGGTTCTAGAAACTATGTTCTAATCTTCTTTCTACGGAATAATTTTAATGTAAATACCTTCTCGGTACCAATCAGTTTTGAAGCAATATACATTATCAGTATAGCGTAGAGTATTGATGATAATGCTGAAATATGTATAGCTATTTGATCACCAGTAAATATGAAGGTTGACATAAAGCTTATATTAACAAATGGAATCAAAGATATAATGTATCTAGTTGATTGTGGATAACTTGTTATGTCTAGAAACATTGATAGTACTAATACAAACATAAATGGCATGACGATATAGCTAGTGATCATTTGTGCGCTTCTCACATCCTCTACAAATAAAGCTAGTATAATAGCTATTCCTAAGACAAACAATATTAAACCAATTGATGCTATGAAGAATGCTCCTAAACCACTTGATCCATAGATATCAAACAATATACCAAAAACATTAAAGCTTGAACTACTTGCTGGAGAAGAACTAGATATGCTTGCTACTGATCCAAAATACCATGCAAATAATGCTCCATAGAAAGCTATACCAATAAAACCGATGATCACAGCAGCCACAATCTTAGCTGCTATGAATTCTAACCTGTTAATTGGTAGTGAAAGTATTGTTTCAAACATTTTCTCTTCTTTCTCGACAGCAATACTAGTCGCAGTTAATTGAACAAGGAAACTTGCAAGTATAAATGCTATTAGGGGGAAAGCAATGTTAATCATAGTGAATCCCCCGATCAAGGCTCCGAGATCATTTACATGGATCATCTTATCCTTAAGAATAACTGTCATAGTTGTATTCACTGGATGCGATATATACTTAGGGTTTAAACCATGAATTTTAATAATAGTCTCTGATAGATTTTGTGAATAACTCATTATAACACCAATAGCTTTAGAACGACTAATTAGGTGAGACATAGAGGGAGAATGAATATAAGTATATATTTCAACATATGCTGTATTATTCCTAGTTATATTCTCTGTAAAATCACTTGGAATAACTATTGCACTCAGAATACTCCTGTTATTTAGAACCTCTAATAGAACCGTAGTATTATTGAGTCTGAGTATTTTGAAACCAAGTGACTTAATATATTCTGTCAAGTTCTTAGACCAATATCCTTGATCCTCATCTACTATAGCTATAACACCCCTCCCCCTAACAGCTTCCTCGACCATCTGTCTAGTTGAAAATACCACTATACCATACATTACGCCAACTATTATGAATGGAACAATAAACATCGCTATCAAGATCTTGGGGTCTCTAATCATACTTTTTAATTCCTTAATTAAAATGATCTTAAAAACTCTCATATTGCTCACCTATAAGTTTCGTAAATAACTCCTCTAAATTAACTACCTTGTATTCTTCGATAAGCTTCTTCGGTGAACCCTCTACGATCAATTTCCCCCTATACAGTATACCTATTCGATCACATAAATACTCTACTTCAAGCATATTATGGCTACTAAGCAAAACCGCGATCCCATGTTTTTTCGCATACTCTTTAATAATGTACCTGATCCTCTGAGCATTCAAAACATCTAATCCGGCTGTAGGCTCATCTAATAGTGCTAGTTTAGGTTTAACCATTAAAGTCTTAGCAACAAGTAGTCTACGTAACATACCCTTACTATAAGTCCTGATCTTATCCTTGATCCTCTCACCTAAACCACTAATAGCAAGCGCATCACGGATCATCTCAGACCTCAACCTAGGATCATCCGTGTATATCTTAGCTATGAACTCGAGAAACTCTAGACCCGTTAAATACTTATAAGCACCTGCCTCCTCTGGTAAATAAGATATTCTCCTACGAACCTCATCCGGTTGATCTACAACACTATATCCATCCACATATACTTCTCCATGAGTAGGCTCTAAAATAGTAGCTATTATTCTCAAAGTAGTTGTTTTACCAGCACCGTTAGGCCCGATCAAACCATATACTTCTCCAGGTTCCACCTTAAAACTAATACCTCTCAAAGCCTCTACATTACCTGGATAGATCTTTACAAGATCATTTACAACGAGTAAATCCATAATCTCCCTCTAAGAACCTAGTAAACATACAATGAAACTATATATCTATATAAGCATCTAGTTTTTAAACATTATAGTCTGGTATCAAAGACGAGTTTGAAGTGAAGAGTGTTGCAGAATATCTACAAGTGTAGGGTATGCGGTGAATATACTGAATCACCTATACACTGTGGTGTAAAATCTGAATTAATACTCGATGCTAAGAGAAGAGTTATGCTTAGTAAGTTAATGAGCGGTTTATTAAGACATTATCCACAAGAAGCTGGGCTTAAATTAGATAGTGAAGGATGGGTTTCAATAGATGAATTATCAATGGGTATACGCGAGAAATGGAGGAATAAGGAATTATATCAATGGGTTACTAGAGAACATATAATAGCTATAGCAATGCTTGATCCAAAGAATAGATTTGAGATCAAAAACAATAAGATAAGAGCACGCTATGGCCATAGTATCGATGTAGAGATCAAATACTTGAAAATAAACTATAATGGTAAATTATACCATGGAACAAGCATTGATAAACTAGACATGATACTGGTTGAGGGGATAAGATCTATGAAGAGAAAATATGTTCATTTAACAACCGATATAGTAAATGCTAGAGAAATCGGTCGTAGGCATGGGAAACCAGTTGTATTAATAATTAATAGTAGGTGTTTAGAAGAAAACAATATAGAGGTTTATAAAGCAACTGATAAGATCTATTTAGTAAAATATGTTCCGCCTAAATGTATAGATAAGATACTACATTAAATACTCATAGATCTGTACTTCGAATTCATCGTATTTACTACCTTTATTAACACACTTAGTTTCTCTAACAACAACTCTACGATTCAATACTGCTTCAAGATACCCGGTTATTATACCAGCAGTAAAATACCCAGTATTCTCAACAAATCCTAGAGGCTTTAGCGAGTTACATTCCATGTTATTATGTATCCTAATATTATATCTAGTTTCACCGATCTTAAAAAGCTCGATCTCGCCCAAATTAAGTGCTTTATAAAAATCAGCAAAATACCTCAATGCTTTATCTATATATTTAAACCAATCAATATGACAGTATTTCTCAATATATGAAACCCACTCTTCAAATATCTGTTTACCTACACCTTCACCAAATCTTTTTACAACTATACGTGCTTGTTTAGCTAATACGGGATCAGTATATATTGAACGGAGGGCTTCGCGAAGCATACCTGTTGTTAATATAAATGCTGGCCGATCAATAAAGATTAATTGATTATATGGTATGAATAAATAACTATCATAACTAGTAACACTATCAATACTAAGTATTATATCTGGATAGGTATCCTTAAGATCATTAACAACCCCTTCTATACACTTTTGATCACAGTTTTCAAGCATTAGAGTAACGTATGCTTCATTACCAACTGGTATCTCTGGTATATTAACTTTAACTATATTGATACCCCTACTCCTAATTATCCTAGCTATTTTCTCTAAAACACCAATTTCATTTGGAACCTTAACGTATAGTAAGGATGCTGGTTTATCGGGGCTAATATACGCTGTATCAATATAAATATTAGGATACCTACCAATATATTCCTTGGGTGGTCTTCTCCTGAGAACCTTTCTTACTATGATACTCATTTTATCCCTTTTCCACTTTATATTCTTCTTAAAACATATTATGTTTTAGGTGGGGGGACTTATATATTTATCTTTAATTGTATTCTGTAAGAATATATGGTAATTCTTATATAACGTATATGCTATTTTTCAATCGAAACAATTATTTTCAATGGTAAGTTTAAATCATACATTGTAGCTAATAAGTTTAAATCATTATCAAGCAAAGCTTTCAATTCATCTGCTCTACATTTACCGAAGAACCCCTTCTTCCTAACTACTAGCTTTACGTGAATAACACCCTTACTCACACCGATCTTTAGGTCGACGAGTTGACAACCAAAACTAGGAGCAGAATCGCTTATCATTTTACGTGCCTTCTCTCTAAACTCAACTAGTTTCTCCGCAAACTTAACAATAACTGGTTTTTCAACAAGAGAACTTGGTCTTTGTTTCTCAAGTATCTTCTCTGCTGGCTTCTTTTCCTCAACTATCTCTCTTACAATACTTTTAGGAGTTTCACGTGTTCGATCCTCCTCTATATAGGGCTGGACCTCAAATAATTTGAATTGTATAGGGCTAGATTTGGAAGCTAGTATAAGCATCGCAAGTGGTTTTAAACCAACAGTTCTCTCCCCCTTAACTGGATCACTCATTGCAACAGAGATGATCCTACCATTTTCTAGATAGATAATAAATCTCTTATTATCAAGCTCGGTTGTAAGCAATACTTCCTTATCATTACTAATACTTGGTAAATTGAGGAAATCTTCATATCTAATATTTATTTTCTTAACGAATCTACTCCTCATTAAAAGTTGGGCTTCAAAAGTAATATCATTTAAAACATTTATCTTCTTCAATTCTATTGGAAGTGAAGCTATTAATTCATATACTTCTTTCTCTTCGCTCAAAATAAAAACACCTAAATTAAACAATTGTATTTTCTGGTTTTTCTTTCTTTAATCAATTATATCCTATAATTTAATCTTATTGATAACCTAAGTATTAAACTTGACACTATAATAATGTTTTATTCCCACATACATATGGATTAAGAATATATATTTTCCCATACAAAATATTGTAACAGGGATAGTTCTATTTTAGAGTTGATAAATATGTCTCTTCTCATACCCGGTAATTATAAAACATTGTTTAGTTTAACTCTCCTAGTCTTCATATTAACTATTGCTCTATTAATATATACGTATTCCTCGATAATATCACATAAAGATAGAGAAATAACTACTCTTCGCAATACTAATGATTTTTTAGAAAGAGAGTTAGGTAGATTAAATGATAAGATTTCCGAACTAACACAATCACTAGATAGTTGTAGGTATAATTTTAGTATATTAAAAAATGAGAGTGAA
>NJDP01000110.1 GCA_002254665.1 Desulfurococcales archaeon ex4484_58
ATACTCCTTTAATGATGGGGGTTGGTAATGTTTCTGAGTTATTCGATGTTGATAGTATTGGTTTAAACGCCCTACTCTTGCTACTTGGTTTTGAAGCTGGTGTATCATTGTTTTTAACGGTTGAGAATAGTGTTAAGACACAGGGTTCTACACGTGAACTAGTTATTGCTTCACAAATGATTAGTTTAGCTCATCATCGGGGCTCTCCACCTAAGGATCTAGGTGTTGATCTATTGGTTTTAAAAGATAAGAGGAGGATTGAAACTGTATTTGAAGAGTCTGGTGCTATGGTGGTTGATGTTAAAGATTATCATATACCGTATAAACCTGATCCTATGGGTGTTTTCAAGATCAGGGTTAATCATAGGGATCGAGTGATCGAGGCATTATATATTGGGGTGAATGGGAAGATTCTTATTCGTGGAAAAGATAGTGGATCTATTATAAACTATATATTGGATAAAAGATTGGTATCTAGTATTCAGCATATAGCTTATCTTGGTAGAGAATTAGCTAAAGCGGAAGAAGCTTTAAGAATTAATAAGAATTATGTTCAAGAAGAACCTTTATTCTATACTAAAGAGTTTTTGAAAATTAAATGATTTATACTTAGCTCTATTCATATTATGGTAGGTGTATTGAGAGTGTATGATAAGGTTGAAGTAATAGCTCCGGCGAGACTTCATCTTGGATTCTATAATTTTAGGGGTTTAGGTACTGGTTATGGTGGTATTGGTGTTGCTATTGAACCTCCTTTTATACGTGTACGTGTAGCTAGATCTACTACTTTTAATTTTATTAATTATAGTGGTATTGATGTAGATGATGTTGTTGAGAATGTTGTGGATAAACTTGATGTTAAATATGTTGAGATCAAGGTTTATTCTGCTATTCCCCGGCATGTAGGTTTAGGTTCTACTACTCAGTTATCGCTTGCTATTGGTTATGGTATTAATAAAGTATTCGATCTAGGATATACTATTCGTGAGTTAGCTGCATTGTTTGGTAGAGGGTTCATATCTGGTATTGGTATTGGTGTGTTTGAACAAGGTGGATTCATCGTTGATTCTGGACGTAGACTCTCTGGTGGTAAAGTTGTTAAACCCAAGAAACCGGATGACTTACCATTAGTGTTGGCTCGATATAGTTTCCCGAATAACTGGTATTTCATAGTTCTTGTACCGGAAACTGATTATAGGGTTTTAGAAGCTGAAGAGAGGAAGCTTCTAAGAAAACCTTTAAGCATTGATCTAGAGACTCAGAATAAACTCTATCAACTCCTATTATTTAAGATCATACCATCAATTATGAGAAAGGATCTAGACGGATTCAGTAAAGCATTAACAAAAATACAGTTCTTAACCGGAAAATACTTCTCAAAATATCAGGGAGGAATATTCTGTTGTAGAGAAACAGAAGCTGTTATTAAAGCATTGCTTAGACATGGAGTTAAAGGTGTTGGTCAGAGTAGTTGGGGGCCAGTTGCTTATGGTGTTATTGATAACTACTATAGAGGAGTTAGGATCATGAATAGTGTTGTTGAGGAGTTGAAAGAAGAAGGTATTAATGTTAAATATAAATATGTATCAAAACCACGTAATAGAGGGTATAGTGTCCGTCATTAAAGACTACACATTATATTGAGATACACAATTAACTCTTCTCTACTACTTCACTTATCTTCCCATATCAAATATATTGGATCAAATGAGTTAAGCCTAGATAGTATCTATAGATTTGAAACCGGGTATCTATATTCACGTGGTAAATGAGAGAAATCAATTTATGGTAAGTATCAAGAAGTTCTATGGTATAAACCGAGATACTATATATTCGATAATTATTTGATAATAAGTTTAAAGTTTCAGAGAAAAATGAGTTTTGGGAAAATAGTATTTGATCAAAGATATTCTATGAACTACGTAGTAGCTTCTGATCTAAATGATATAGGTATAGTTAGTTTCTATACAGTTAGATTTCTTGATAAATCATTTAAAAACCGTATTATAGCGTATATTTCAGCTATAAAGTTTAGCGAGAAGAAATATATTCTCGATACTTCACGGTATAGTTTAGATAGTGTTAGAGTCGAGGTAGTGGTTAGAGATAATAGAGTAGAAGGCGCGATCGCATATTATAGTAGAGAGAAATCTATAAATGCTAGATTAGAGCTACTAGTAGAAACTAATACGTCTTTCGGGAAGATCAAGTTTACGAAGAAAATAATAGAGATCTTTGAGGGCTCAAGTAGTTTCTCATCACTAATAACACTACCAGTCCCTACTATGATATTGAGTGTAAAAGGAGCTTTATCTCCTAGGAAAATAGTTAATCTATTAAGCAAAGAATATGGTTTACCCGGAGATCCATTAATACTATATTCTCGGAATGGAGAATACAAGTTAAGATTAGTATTAAATATCCCATATGCTGGAGACCTTGTATTAGAACATAAAATCGAGTTAGAACTGGTTTCAATACATTAACCATTAATATACCCAGCTAGTTTAAACTAGATATGTTTTTTACTTAGAAACTCAATAATCCCTCTATATTCACTATTACGTGGTATAGTCTTTGATAATTCTTTGATATTATCTAGGATCCTTCGGTATTCTCTACGATAAATCGGGTATTCGAGGGGGATATACCATATGGTTGAATATATTCTTTTACGTGGAACGATCAAGTATATTGTTAATAGTATAGCTAAAACAATAAATATTGTAAATTGATCAGTTACTTTATTGTAATAGAATATTAGGTATATAATAAACATTAATGGAATAGAAAGCAATAGATCTTCTCTCGCATACTTTACTTTATGTTTAAGTTCTTGTTTCTTAAGCAATAACTCAAAGACTTGATCCTCAACTCTATACCTATTTTCTGACTCCAGGTATTTTGTTAATTCAAATACTCTAAATCCATTAATAATCAATTCTTTCTTTAAAGCTTCATAATAGTTCTTTGGACAAATTATTTTAAATGAACCATCACTATAGTTATAGATCAACTTAATATTCTTCATAAAACCAATCCGGTATACAGTGATCCTACCATAACTCTTCACTCTAAACCCTATATTGTTTTTCTCAAGAAAACCCTGAATTATCCTTTTCAATCTGTCATGTTCTCCTCGACCATAAATCTCCATAGAACACCAGCCTCTCAACTAATTAGTTTTCTTTGGTATCAAGTTACCATGTTAACTATACCTACGAATTATATAGTATGTTTTATGTGTATCTGTTACGATTAATAATTCTACTTCATAGATCTTTGTAGAACCTGGTTTCTTATATAGGATTTTTGTAAAGTTTAATGTGAAATCTATGTTAAGGATTTTACTCGTATGGGGTTTTAGAGTTATATTTACTGTTTTTTGAGTATTATAAATTCTACATAGTTTAAGATTTGATCCAAAGAAACTACAGTTATAGTAGACATTTAGAGTTAATTTATTTATAACTATAATAGAGTCACTAGGGTTATAGAGCATATAATCTATAAGTCTCACTACAAGTAGATCATCCTCTATATAGGCTGAGAGTCCTCCATATACCCCCCATCTATATAATCTACTGTATTCTTTTAACAAATACTCTCTAATATAAGGTAGTAGATCAATTGATTTAGAAACAATATCTTCTCCTACTCTATATTTTATCAATAATACATAGTACCAGCTATACCTATCACTAATTCTCTCTACATATTTACTAATAGTTTCATCATCTGGTTTAGCACTATAGCCTTCAACAAAGTCTTTCTCTAAAGAAGCTAGTTCTTTATCGTATAACATGATATTGAGTGTAAGTGTATCGTTTGGATATAATATTTTAGGTAGAGGGGTATTGATAGAGACAATCTCTAACTCGGTGAAGGGAGTAAGATTTATATTTAAAACCTCAATTTCACTATTCAAAGTATTTCTTAACAAGACCTTAACAGTATAGTATCCATAAATAACACCGTTGTATTCAGACCTATGTAGACCAATATACTCTATACTAACCCCCCTCTCTAATAACTCGCGTGATAAGAATCCTGGTTCTCTATATATTGATAGAAACATGCCGATACCGATGATAACTAGTAATATGAGGTAAACAGTATTTTTCAATACTATATCTTTATACATAGTTTAACCCCCTGTATACGCTATATTAATAGTTAATCATGTATAGGCTTTAAACTTATTAATTTAGAGTGCTAGATAAAATAATTGAATAAAAAACTATACATAACTATTTATTCAGGGGTATAGATGATACATTATAGTGTTCTTTCAACTAGTATACAGGGAAAACCGTATAGGGATGGTAGAGGGCTGATCTATTTATTGATTATATCAATAGTGTTTTCTTCAATAATATACTTGTTAGAATCGAATAATGACTATGTATATCAAGTTTTAGCTGTACCAGTGTTTATTGTTATAGGTGATCATATATTTAGATTCTTATTATCAATGATTATATGTACGAGTATCTATACATTAATAGTTAGTGTAGCTTATCTATTGATACTTAGTCGTTTAGTGAGTTATATAATGGGGTATTGGAGACAAGTATTAATCTATATAGTAGCTAGTCTAGCTGGTTTATTTATCCACTCATTCTTCATGATCTCTTTTGATCGATTGGAAAGCCATATAATAGCAACGAGTGTTCCATTTGGAGTCTCTGGATTATTGGGTGTAATGCTTATGAGTAATCCGGATAGAATAAGGGTTTCTCTATGGTTTATTCGAGACAAGAAGTTTGATAAACAATTACTAGTACTTATATGGTTTACACTACAATCTATGATTCAATTATTTGATCGGGGAACTAGTATTTGGGGTTGTTTAGCAGGTTTTACAATAGGATCATTGTTGGGATATCTATATTTGGAGAAGATATCTATTAGTAGAATTGCTAGTTATATTGGTTCTAATCTTATCGTTAAACGAGTAAGATACCCTGTATTAATTGGTTTTATACTTGTTCTCTTCATACTATTATCGTCTATGCCGGTAGTGTTTATGTTAAGTAATAAATACTATGCATTATACATGATAATTACTGGCTGGAAGGGAGGAAGATCATTTATACAGACACATAGTGAAGTAGTACATGTAATACTAGATAATGTCTCTGATAAGTCTTATCAAGAACTAATTCTCGAGCGATACGATGATGTAAAGAGTGGTTTTGAATACTTATGTATAAGGAAAGTTATAGGAGTAAAACATATGGTTTTACTACCATACACATATACATTCGTGGATACATAATATATAAAATAACACTATAGACTGGTTAACGGAAATGGTACTCATTACAAAGATAAAGATCGAGAACTTTAGAGGTATTAGAAAAACCGAGATAGATGGACTCAGACAAGTAAATATATTTATTGGTAGAAACGGTGTTGGAAAATCATCAATACTAGAAGCAATATATCTAGCATCGGCATGGTGTAAAGAAGAATCAGATGTACTTAAGGTACTAGAGAAAACTCCAGATAAAAAGGTCGATTATATAATATACCGTAGAGGATTGAGAGGGAACTGGAACACTGCAAGAGAGTTTCTTTGGCATAATCTAGATATTGAAAAACCAATAGTGATTAGTTTAAGTTTTAATGGTGAATCTAGCAATGTATTAGACTTTATAATTATTTATAGGGATGATTTAGGAGGAGTATGGCTAGATGTTAAGGATATATTGCAAAAACCACTTATTGTAGAGAGATTAATAGAGTTTCTTAGAGAAAAAATAATATTTGATCGCCTTAAAATTTATAAAGAATTCCAAGCATTATTAACTGATCTTCCTCTATTTAATTATTGGTATAGAAAAGTATCTGATTATACTGGTAAAAGGATCGAAGAACCTCTTCTCAGAGGTAAAAATCTGAGGGATCTATATGTACAAGTCCTTGAGACAACAATAGGAGATGTTATCAGATTCTTTAATTCCATAATATTTTTAGATGATTTCTTGATTAGAGGGCTTGAGACATATGAACATGTTTATTGGAAGAAAATACTTAGTGTTCGTGCTGATAAAACGTTGGTAAATATGTTGAATGAAGGATTAGAAACTAATGTTGACGGATTATCTTATGCTCCGGTTGATTCTGGTTATGTTTTAATGGTTTTGTTAAAGAATACTAGTGTTAGGATAGATGATCTTGGCAGTGGTTCTCGTGATGTATTGGTTAGGTTAATGCCTTTAGTTACGGTAAAGGATACGGCTGCATTGCTTGAGGAACCGGAGAATCATCTTCACCCCGGTGGTCTCTATATATTTATGAAGTATTTGCTTAGAATAGCCAAGGAGAATAATCTTCAATTATTTATCTCGACACATAGTATCGAGTTAGTTACTTTTGCTTATAGGTTATCGGGGGAGTTAGGTATAGATACTAGAGTGTTTTTCTTAGAGAAAGAAGAAGATGATACTGTAACGTACAGGGTTTTAGAGAAAATAGATGTAGATACTTTGAGGAAACTCGGTCTTGATCCACGTTTCTTAGATATTATATAGATTCATTGATCGATCGAGGTTTTTATATGGAGAGTAATATTGTTCAGTTAAAGCCTTACGAGGAAGCCTTCTATAGTATGGCTCGCAGGATTAGGAGGCTTGACTCGATCATTGTGTGTGAGGGTAAAAGTGATGCAAAGATTCTTAAGAGTATCGTGAAGAAGATAGGGGTTGAGTGTAGAGTTACTATTGGTGTTTCACATGGTGAAGGCCAACCTAGTGTTGATGAATTAGTTGAATATGTGATTGTTCTTAGTAGGTTGAGTAAAAGATTAAGATCTATAGGTTTAGTTATTAACTCTGAAGAATTAACACCACATAATAAATATTTGAGGATTATTAATAAGCTAGAGAGGAGGAGGTCTGATATGGGTTTTTCTAGTATAGAGGAGATCGTTGTCAAAGAGAATTTCTATGTATTAAGGATTATTTTTGATCAAAAAGAGATAATTCTGCTAATAGCTATTAGCGGGTTATCTGAATATCCATTTAAACATCATATGATAGAGGATCATGCGTTAGAGTTAGCGTTCAAAGAGGGAAGACTAAATGAATCTATAATAGGTAATCTAGATAGTTCAAAAGATGCTTTTCAGAATGAAAATGAAATAATTAGTTTGATTAATGAAGCCGATAAAGAAAATGTTATTGTATCTTTTCACCATCTAGTCGAGTTAATAAGATATGTATGTGAAGTAAATATAATCTAGAAATGCTCGCTTTTCTATTTATGGTTGAGAGTACACTTTATAATTTATGATGTGCACCTATAGGATATGGAGAGATAATTGTCTTGATTAGGTATTGGAGGTGGTATTGTCTAGGTTGTATCAGAAAATATCTCTTCTAATACTAGATGATAATGTTGGTTCTCCGGGTTTGCTTAATGAGTGGGGTTGGAGCGTCTATATTGATTTTAGTAATTATAAAGTATTGTTTGATGCTGATACTTCTCCTCAAGTAATAAAGTATAATTCCAGCAAACTAGGAGTTGATCTTGGGGGGTTAGAATGGGGTTTCTTGAGTCATCATCACCGTGATCATAGTGGTGGTTTTGAATATGTAGCATTAGTTAAACCTGGTTTAACCGTATATGTTCCACCCGGTGATACGAGTTATCTTGAGAGAATAGGTTTAACACCTATCGTTGTCGAGGAACCGTATAGGATTAGAGAAGATGTTTGGAGTACTGGTTCTCTTAATGCATATTATAGATCCGACTTATTATGGGAACATGGATTAGTGGTCAAGACTAGTCAGGGCCCAGTATTGATTGTTGGGTGTAGTCATCCCGGAGTAGATGTTTTGGCCGAGAAAGCCTATGAAGTTACTGGTGAGAAACTATATCTTGTGATAGGTGGTTTTCATGCTCCTTCACGCGAAGAGCTCGATCGGTTGGCTGAATTAACTAGATATATTGCACCAACACATTGTAGCGGTGATGATGCTAAGAGATACGTAGAGAGAAACTATAGTGATAAATACGTTAAAGTAAAGACTGGCTCGAATATAGTGATCAGCTCTAAAGGTTTAGAGATAACATATTAGTTTAAACCAGTTTTCTCTAAAAGCCAAGTAATTAACTAGGTCTTTTTTACTTATTTTTTCTAGCATTTTTGGATTCTTAACACTACTCTAAGAATATATGGCCGAAGCCAGCGGCTCTCCCCACTCCTACTCCTAGGGTTTCCATGTATGCTAGTAGTTCTCTTAGATATTCTTCCATGTTAATGTATCTTTGATAATAGTCTAGGTATTCTTGGTTTATATGTAGGTTTATGTATCCAGTTATCGTTGGTTCTGGTTTCTTTTTGTAAACAACCCATTTTAGCTGGGTTGTTTTTAGTGTAGAGTATGGTTCGTTGAAGATCTTGTGTAGGATCATTAGTTGTCTCCGGAATCTCCTCAAACTATATGTTCCAGTATTGTGTAGCATGATGTAGAGTGGTGTTGAGAATATATTTAGTACGGTTGGTACTAAACTCTTATATTTACTACGTCTAAACGGGTCTCTCAGCATAGTTGGTGATGCAAAAACTATTTTTAACTTGCCTTCTCTAAGTGTTTTTCTAGCGATCTCTAATGTTTCATTCTTTGGATTAACATATTCTATTTCGAGTAGAGATGTACATGTTTTTTGATCCATGAATGTGAAGCAGTCATCGAGGCTAAGTATATGTTCCATGAAAACATTATAGTCTAGAGCATTACTTGTAAACCCAACATAGAAATCATATGTACCATGTAATTTGATAATAGAAGGGTTTCCATTACAACGTGCAAGTTCACGGCTACTACAAGATACATAGCTATAAACACACTTAACTCTACCACCACGGACGCGATACAGTGGAGATATATGTATGAGTTTAGGAATATTTCCCTTAACAGGCTTAAACAACTCACTATACTCGGGCATTTTATTGATCAATAGAGTCTTAACAAACTTACCAGTAAACAAAACACCCTTAAAACCCTCAATATAAACCCGGATACGAAAGAGATAGAGGTCCAATCAATTACTCCCCTACCTTATCCTATCTAGTATACTGTATATTATCTATAATGTTTTACAAACAACTAGCTTACCTGATAACTTCTCAATTTCTCTACTAGATAAGATTTGATAAACAAAGCCTCGTTGTTTCTTTCTAGACTCCATACAAGGTTTTCTCTCAAGACTCGCTACTAGATAATCTGCAATATTTACTAAACCAGTTAAACTTGATATGTGTATCTCGATTAATTCTCTTAAACCTTGCCTATATTCACTAAAGTATCTAAAATATTCTTCAATCATTTTCATTCGAAACGATTTAAACTGTTTATCTACCTCGGAAAAATTCAGTAAATCACCACATCTAAACACTATCTTACCTAGTTCCCTTAGAATTTGTGATAACAGCAATTCATTTATTTCTCTAGATTCTACCACTATATTGTTTTTATCTAATTTTCTACCTAGTTCGCTCAGTATTTTTGACAATATACCTGTTTTAATGACAAGATAGTTCTTATTCTTAATGATCTTCTCATACTTGGATTTATCAGCATCAATGAATTCTTTTACATCACGCAATACATAGTGATGATATAGTATCGGGTATGTAATTAATGGTATTAATTTTTGATATTGACCGCACCCAATTCTTCTTTTTCTAATAGGTGTTCTTTAATGATCTTATAAGTTATTAAGGTACCGAATACTTCGTGGTAGTAATAGCTATAGTTTAATGGATTCTTTTGATAAAGCTCTATAGCCTCGCCTATGTCATGTAATGGCTTAACTGGTATTCCGCGTGATAATATTCTCGTTAGAAAGGTAGCAGTTCTTGATCCTTGGAGAGGTATTCGTGATGTAATGAATATTCTATATGAGATCTATTTATCAGGAGTAGAAGAGATCATAGTTAGTTTAGGTGGTGGATTAAGAGCTCTAGTCATAGAAACCTATACTGCATCTCTCCTCGTTAACCCAGAGATAGCTAGAAAAATAACTATTAGAGTCAATATTGAGGGGAGAGGGGATCATATTTCTTATAGGATAGAAGAGATTCCATTCTGTCTAAGGATCAGTGAACATGAAAAAATAGTATTAAAGACTATAGCTGATGGAATAAACAGTTTATCCGAAATAACACGTAAAACAGGATTACCACGCTCAACAACATGGAAGATCCTCCAAAGACTCTACGAGAAGAGAATAGTAGAGAAAAAGAATCGCCAATACCACTTAACCAGGCTAGGAGAAACAATACTTAAACTCTACCCCTAAATCAATCTTTCAATTCTTCTATATTGCTTCCTAAGATGGAAAAACCCTAAAATGATAGTTCAAGTATACTTTCAATTTTTCTATATTGTTTCATTAATGGTTAGATATGTTGCACAGACTTGTTCGGATGACACTTTCAATTTTTATTTATTGTTTCGATGGCTCTGCAAAAGAACCTGGCAGTGGCTCCCAAAACTTTCAATTTTTATTTATTGTTTCAATAGTTGAACAAGCATT
>NJDP01000111.1 GCA_002254665.1 Desulfurococcales archaeon ex4484_58
AGCAACATAAAATAAATTGTTCCCACATAGAATAATGATGATTTATATTTCCTTCAATACTTTTACAAAAAACTTCATCTCGTCTAGTGTACCGATAGATACTCGTATATATTGTTTCATTCTATCATTCAATTCTTTAACTAATACACCTTTATCTTTTAGAGCTTTGGCTAATCTGTGTGAATCATAGTTTTTCTTACTTACTAATATAAAGTTAGTTAATGTATCGATCACTTCTATATCCTCTAGCTTCTCTAGTTCAGATACAACCCATTTCTTAACCTTAAGTGTATTCTTTACAACTTTTCTCATATAGTCTAGATCACTCAGTGCTCCGAGCCCGGCTAATAATGATAGTGTTGATATATCGTATCTCCTCCTAGCACCAAAGAATTCTTTGTATAGTCTTGGATTACATATTATGTATCCTAGACGAGCACCTGCTAGACAAAATGCTTTAGATAATGTTCTTAGTATAGCTATATTGTCGTATTCGAGGACAAGATCTTTACAAGTCAAACCACTATATTCATAGTAAGCTTCATCTATAACTATAGCTTTAAAACTAGTAGCTAAATCCTCTACTTCGCTACACTCTATAGTCTTGTTTCCAGTTGGATTGTTTGGGTTAACAATATAGAGTATAGAGTCTCCACTATATCTCAAGACATTGTTGAGATCAACTCTAAAATCACTGGTTAACGGAACATCAATTATCTCTATATCCCAAACCCTAAGATCATCTATAGCTGGTGTAAATGTTGGTGATGAATAAATAAATCTATAGCCGTATCTAATCATCATCCAGGGAATCGAAGTAAACAAGGCTTCTGAACCAGGTAATAAATAAATATATCTCCGATCAACGCCTACATAACTAGATAAAGAATCAATAATACTATCCATTAAACTAGGAATCTCATACCTATTAATTCGATCCAAAAACTTAGCTATATATTCTCGAACAAGAGGCGAGGGAGGATAAGGACACTCATTCCTCGATAAAACAATCAAAACACTTCACACTCCATATCATAAACTCTCTAATAAACAACAAAAACAACCTTCAACAACTAATAATTTATCCTTCTAAAAATAACAAATACATAATATCAAACGACAACACTATAATAAAACCATATACACTAAGCAACGGAAAACTAATAGAAAATTTGTCGAAGTTGATCGATAGCGTTGATCCACAGTAGATAACCGAAACTAATAAACCAATAGAAAACCAATCGAACCAAAACAACAAAAATTTTCAACGATAAATTTATATCCCAAGGCTTCGATATATTATATATGAAGACACAAGAACTCCGAACCAATATCTCAATGTAAAGAGGATTGAAAGGGGTTGCCACGAATTTACGTATGTACTTGGGTGCTAGTAGATCTCAATGTAAAGAGGATTGAAAGCTCTAATCAGTTAATAGGAAACTCTCCGCCTCCTCTAACGATCTCAATGTAAAGAGGATTGAAAGTCCAATTAAACATCCTGCTAACGCTCCTACTCCCGTGCCTAAATCTCAATGTAAAGAGGATTGAAAGCTAATGGTGCCCACATAGCGGCTAATACTAGTGCTGAAATAAATCTCAATGTAAAGAGGATTGAAAGTATTTTTGTCTTTCGATTGTTAATTTGGTAACATATAGCGGAGATCCCAATATAAGGATGATTGAAGGATCATTATCTTGTATTTTAATGGTTTTCTGCCACATGTTTGGTAAAGGTTTTATTTTTAATTGTTTTAGCTTATGATTTCTAATAGTTTTTTGATCCATTCTCTAATACAGATTAAATTGCCTTTGCTATGGAATACTCCCATTCTAGTTAATCGATCAACTACTATGTCTCCAATATTCTTCTTAACTAATCCTGTTTCTAGACATTCTTCGTTTCCATATAGTTTGTTTATTTCATTCATTAAATCGCGGTCTATTTGTAGAGGAGGTATTGGGAGTTCTATTATTTCTTTAAATGCTTCATGAATATACGCTATAGAGTCAGCTCCAGCTATTATCGATGCTAATACGAAAAATGTAGTTTCTGCTTTAAATCCAGGTGTAGCGTTGATATATATTATCTTATTATGTTTACGTGCATCAACTATTTTAGAAACAACTTTATCTAAAATATCGATCATACTATCATCAAAATACTCGATCGAAGATAAACTGGTGATCTCTACTTTAACAATATTAAAACCAAGATCTTTTAAAACCTCACCTATAACACTACTACAAAGTCTAGAATTACATGTATTTGAGTTATAAAGTAGAACCTCTACATCTACTGGATTATGGTGATTCTTCTCTCTAATACCAAGTAAACCATTAAGTTCCGCGGAAGACTTCCTAGGATCTCTCCTAGCAAATTCTAAGAGATCATTATAGAAATCCTCGTTGAGTCTACAGATCAAGCCATCTGGAGGCTTATTTAATGGATCATCTGGACTTAATCTATACCAGTTAGGTGGGTTATATTTTCTATATCTCTCAATATATTTCTGTGATAAAGTATCTTTAAAGAAGTTCTGCAAGAGAGAAGTACCAACGGGAGATACATATAGTATTTTAGTCATTATATCCCACCATAGATTAATAAAAACTATTATTTAACACATTATAATTTCTTATTAAATTAACTATTAAGGTTTTGACCTAATCTAACTAGATAATATAGATAGATATATGAGTGTTTTTCACATAACTTATAGTGGTTGTGGATTCTTGTCAATCATAGTATATACTATTGGTTATGGTGGTAGGAGCTTAGATGAGCTTATCGATCTTTTGAAGAGATATAATGTTGAGAGAGTAGTTGATATTCGTAGATGGGTTAAGAGTATTCGTTTACCAGAGTTTTCTGGGGAGAATTTATCACGTATTCTTCCACAATACAATATAGATTATGTATGGCTGGATATGCTAGGTGGTTATAGGAGGTTTGGTGTTGATATAGAGGATTATGGTATAGCTAACTGTTTCGAGTCAGAGGGTTTCCGAGCTTATGCAACATATATTACGCGTTCACCAAATGTAAAGCCTTATCTAGAGAAACTAGCTAGACTAGTTGATGAGAAAACCTCTGTCCTTATGTGTCGTGAAAAGATCCCATGGAGATGTCATCGTAAAATACTCTCAGACTACCTATTAGCTAAGGGTTTCAAAGTAATCCATATAATCGATCATGATAAAACCTACATACATAGACTAAGTAGATGCGCGATAATAGTTGATGGTGAACTTGATTATACCTAGAAATGATCAGTTATGGGGCTTTTCAACATCTTTATTTCTTCAGCAACCTACCCTATCATCACACCAAATATAAACTATTAGATTCGATAAGGGGGGTTTATGGTTTCTTCTCGATCAATGCATAGAAGAAACCAGTAACGTTATGGATATGTGGATATGAACGTATTGTTCCGGGTAGGAGAGGTGATTCTTTGAATGGCTTATTTAAAGTCAATAGTTTAGCATCATTATGTCTATCTAGGAATTTCTTAACTAGAAACTCTCCTTCACTGGGTAATACACTACATACTGTATATAGTAGTTTACCGTTTGGCTTCAGTATTCTCCACCCAGTCTCTAATAACTCGTATTGAAGCTTATTGATCTCTCCGAGTCTATCTCGTTCAAACCTCCATCTAACATCCGGGTTTTTAGCAAGTGCACCTGTAGAGCTACATGGCGGATCAATTAATACTCTATCCATTGTAGAATCTCCTAGAATCTCGTATGCTCTACGAGCATCCATTGTATAAACTAGAACGGATTCACTAGTACCGGTTCTCTTCAATAACTTCTTTAAACGCTTAGCTCTATCCGGGTATAATTCAAAAGCAAATACTCTTGAGTTTAAACGAGTTAATTCAGCTATATATGTGGTCTTGCCGCCTGGAGCTGCACATAGGTCAGCTATATCCATGTCCTCCCCGAGATCCATTAATTCGACAGCTACTATACTAGCTTCATCTTGCGGGATCAAAACACCTTTTTCAACCAGATCTATGATCGGTTTTCTCAATCTACTCGATATCCGTATAGCTGATCTAGAATAAAGTCCCTGTTCAACTTTTATATCTTTAGATCTTAGATATTCGATAACTTTATCAACACTACTCTTCAATGAATTTACTCTAAATACTCTAACTGGTGGTTTTAATGTGTGTCTGAGGAAAAGATCTATGTCTTCACCTAGCAGATCAAAGGCTTCATTTAAAACCTGATAGAGTCTAGGTGAGACTTTATATTTGTACATGATCTCCTCATCCCTAGTCCTAGGCTTCCAATTGGATGCAATTATTCTCTCATACAACCATTTAGCACGATCAACAGTCTCAACATTATTTTCTACAAGAAACTTTAAACCATATCTACGGAGATCACGTAGAAAACTACGAGACACTCTATGTTTATCTAAATAAACAAGATATGTAGTAACTCTCAAAAAACTAAGCTCTAATCTATTAAGTTCACTTGATTTAAAACCAGTAGTAGTTTCTATGATATGATCTATTAAACCTAGGTTACGGAAAACATTATATATGATCCCAGAAACCCTACGATCGAAACGAGAACCTTGAATACCATGTTTAGATAATACAAAACGAATACTCTTTTGTATAGGTTTCAGGTAAACGCCTAGATCAACACCTTCAATAATACTGTAAAATAATTTCCTCATAATATTATAACCCTCAAAATATCTTGTAAATTTTATATTATCTCTAATAGACTTTAGTAACTTTAATTAAAACCCCTAATTAATAATATTAGATTGTAATAGGGTATAGATGGAGGGTTTACTGGAGTATTGAAGAAAATATTTAGGAATAAAAAGACTATACTTTTGTTTTCACTAGTTGCTTTAATCCTCCTATTAACATATATATTATTTAATACTAGTAATACGTCTGAACAAGATAATGGTTTAGGTAAGAGATTAGCTAGTATATTTACTAAAACTATCTATTACTTGAATAGATCAACAGATGATCTTGATAGAGCATATAATGGTGTTGGGAATGTAAGCAATTATGTAGGAGACATTGACCAATTGATTTCAGAGTATAGAGTATTAGAGAAGAAATATTTCCTCTACAGCATTATACCGGGTAGACAATCGAGTCTTATAGATAAGTTGTGGAGAGCCTATATGAACTATTATAAATTAACAAATACTAGTAGAGAAGATGTATATGCTGCTTACAAGTTATCACTTGTCATTAAAGATATTAAGAAATCTATGGAGTATCTATTAAGCTGTGATATTAATTCTTCGCTAAACATATACCATAAGATTAAGGGTGATATTGAAGAAATATTGGATAAACTTAATTCAGCAGACAAGTATTTATCAAAAGTTAATGAT
>NJDP01000004.1 GCA_002254665.1 Desulfurococcales archaeon ex4484_58
GATGGATGTAAGATCTTATCTAAACCGGGATGTGAAAAATACTTAGTTGTTGAAATATATGAGTCTAGCTCGAATAGTGTCTGTTGTTATATACTTTACAGAGAAAACATAGGAGATAATACATATGAGTTCATCCTAGAAGATATTGTTCTACCGTGAAATACTATTTTCCCTATTAAGTTATAATTTCCATTCTATGTAGGGATCAAATAAACTAAGACTAAGATAATAGTATTTATAAAGAACGATAGTGGTGAAGACTATGAAAAATCAAACATTAATAAAATTAATAAGGATCCTCAAAACAGCTAGATTAGTGAAACCATTAGCAATAATATTGCTAGGACTTTTCGCTGGAATACATTTCACAGAAGATGCTGGAGAGCCAGGCGGCGATCCTATAGAGGACGACCCTGTTCCATTTTAACTTTTCATAATCTAGTATTTTCCATAATAGTTTTTTAAATCCTCACATCCTCTTCTATAACAAGAGTTAGTATTTTAAGTTCATATTTTCTTATTCTATTGAATTGGTGGTGTTTTTGTCTAGCATTTTACGTGTTAGACCTACTAAGATCGAGTTGATAAGGCTTAGACGTAGACTTAAACTTGCTGGTAAGGTTCACCGGATTTTACGTGAAAGATTAACTATTTTGATCAATGAATTCTTAACTCGCATTCGTGAAGCATATAGTCTTAGAGTTCGTGTTAATCAACGTATTTTAAGTGTTTATAATAGAGCCTCTATGATATCTAGTATTTATGGAGATATGATATTCGATTATTTTACTTCAACTGTACATAAAGGGACACGAGTCATTACTGGTGTGGAGAATATTATGGGTGTAAAAACTAAAACTGCATTAATAAAACCAATGGAATCTATTGAACCGCTCTACCCGGGTCTAGATAGTTTTAGACAAGAAGCTAGAGAATTAATAGAAGCTATAATTGATCTCGGTAGAGCTGAACAAGCATTAATAACTATTGGCAAGGAGATCGAGAGAACTAGGAGAAAAGTTAATGCTTTAAAATACGTAATTATACCGAGATTAGAGAATACTATTAGGTATCTAAGAATGAAGTTTGAAGAAAGAGAAAGAGAAGAGAAGGCTCGATTAAAACGTGTTAAGAGTGTATTAGAGAGGCATCGAGGGGCATAATGTGTATAGTGATAATTTCTATGAGGATTTAATAACACGTGCTCTCCGGAAGGAATTATTAATCGTTAATAGGCACTTACCTTATAAGAGAATTAGCTTATGTGATCTACTTGCGATGGATATTCCACGTTATGTTTCAAGGGATGGAAGCGTTAATTTAGTTGATCCCCGTGAACTTAGATATTTAAAAGAATTAGCTGGAGACCATGCTTGTAAACTATACATACCAATAGTCATAGAGTATAGTCCATCGTTGGGTGAAGCAACATATATTGTTCGAGATGAAATAGCTGCCCGTGTATTAGCTAAAATGCTTAACATAAAATATGACGGGAGAACGTTAATAATTTATAGACCACAGCTCTATGAAATTAGGTCTAGGTTAAGAACTACAACTACTACAGTTTTTATTCCATAAAACCTGCTCTATTTAATTATAACCTAATTACTGGGTGAAATAGAATGAGTAGTGCTAGTATTGAGGATATAGAGAAAGAGATTGATGAAATACTAAGTAAAGCTGAAGAGAAAAAAATGAAGATTATAGGAGATGCGCGTAGGAGAGCCGAGGAAATAAAGAATAAACCAATTCCTACAAGTGCTTATGAGTTAGAAGCAGAAGAAATAATCAAAGAAGCTGAAAAACAAGCGAAAGAAGTAATCAAAGAAGCTGAGAGAAAAGCTGAAGAAATCAAAAATATAGATGAAAAAAGATACAAGGAGATCGTAGAAAAAATCGCTAGGATCATAGCTGGTGTTAAGTAATGCCTCCTATTATCGTTAACAAACCTGTTGAAATGAAATACGTAAACATAATTATACCACGTGACGATATAGAACGAGTAATAAATATTCTTCATGACATAGGAGCTGTTCATGTAGAAGAGCTTGGGGAAAAGATAGAGGAGTATATAGAGAGATACGAGAAAATAACTAAGTTAATAGATATGATAAACTCTCTCTTAAATCAAGTTCACGGTATCTCTATTGATGTAAACCTTACCAGACTAGAATTAGAAACCATTACTTTAGAATTAGTAGAAAAAGATGTTACTAAGCTTTATAATGAAGTAAAAGGTTTGAGTGAAAAACATAAAGATATTGAAGAAAAACTACGTGATCTAAAAGAGCTTTATTCTATTTTATCTGTTCTCCCACGAAATATTCCACTTAAAGAGCTTTACTTTGAAGGACGCTTTTTAAAAACTATAACATTAAGAGGACGTATAGATGCGTTTAAACAACTACTTAGTTCTTTGAATGAAAAAATTAATCTTTTATATCGTTTCGAGTCAGAGCAATACATTACCGCCGTAATAGTTTGTTTAACAAGTGATTATGAAGAGATACTTGAAAAAATAAGTAGTCTCGGCTTACATGTTCTAGATCCTAACAAGATCCCAAGAGAACTTCATACAATACCAACTATCGATGAAGCTCTGAAATGGATTAATGAGAAGATCAAAGAGTATACTGAGATCTTGCACGATATTAGTAGTAGAATTAATATGAAAATTAGAGAAGCGGTAAATGATCTATGCAAATACTTGGTCCTCTTAGAGAACAGGGCTTCAGAGATTAAGGCTTTATTATCTGTTAAGAATTGGAAATACTTAACATTAATTGGAGGCTGGGTTCCACGTAAGAAAGTAAAGGAACTGATAAGTGTCCTACATAGAAATAATATTTCATTTTATATAGAACAAAAAGATCCTATACGTGGAAAAGATGAACCACCAACCCTTCTTGAAAATCCGCCTCTTATACAATGGTATGAGCCCATAGTGAAGTTTATTGGACTACCACGCTACTGGGAATGGGATCCAACACCTATAATAGCTTATTCTTTTGCATTGTTTTTTGGTATAATGCTTGGTGATATGGGTTATGCGGTTGCATTAATTGTAGCTGTTCTATTATTTCTGGATAAATTTGTCACCGATCCCAATAGTCGTGATTATAAGTTTTTCAAATATTCTTTGATAGTATCTAGTATAGTTGGTTTCATAATTGGTTTTTTAAGTGGTTCAGTATTTGGTATTCAATTATTTACTATAGTCGATGTGTTTATTGATCCATTAAAGTTCCTAGTAGTCGCCCTGATCATTGGATTGATCCACGTTAATATATCGCATGCACTAACTTTAGCTAAGAGTATTAAAGAGAGAAACTTTGGAGGAGCATTAAGCGAGACAGGGTTGTTTGTAGCAGAAGCATTTGGCGTACCATATATAATGTATACAATGCTGGACACACCATTACCTGGCATACCTATATGGCTCTATAACTATTTCCTATACCTAGCATTCGTGGGTGTAGCATTGATCGTTATAGGCATGATCAGGAGCATTGGGGGACTCGGTCTTTTAATGTGGCTCTTCAGCCTTACTGGTCTCTTAGGCGATGTCTTAAGCTATAGTAGACTAGCCGGTGTAGGGTTGGCTACAATATACTTGGGAGCAAGTTTCAACGCTATAGCAACATTAGCATTCAATGGTCTTAAATCAACAATCCCGGTCGAAATAGTTGGTTTTATACTTGGAGGAATAGTTGCTGGGTTAACCTTGTTCTTCGGACATTTGTTAAATACAATATTATCCGCTATAGGAGGATTCATACATAGTCTAAGATTATGTTTTGTTGAATTTTTAAGTAAGTTTTATGAAGGTACCGGTTACCCCTTTGAACCCCTAAGAGTAGTTTTTCGTAGACGTATTGTGATTGAATAGCATCAAATACTTTTAAATACTCAATCCTAATTGAGAATATAATGGTTTTAATAACTATGTAATGGGGCAGTAGATATGGATCCCTTAGCAATCGGATTAAGCTATGTAGGTGCTGCTCTAGCGCTAATGGGTGGGTTAGTTGGTTCATCGATTGGTATGGGTAGAGCGGGTTCCGTCGGTTCAGCTGCGTTAGCGGAGGATCCAAAACAATTTAGAAATGTGTTCCTCTTAGCAGCATTACCGATGACACAGACATTCTATGGTTTAATCGTATTAATACAATTCATATCTTTTGTTAACGGAAATATTGAAAAACTAGATTTATCCACGGGCCTCGCACTATTTGGACTTGGAGTAACAGTGGGGCTTGCAGAGTTCTTCTCGGCTTGGTATCAAGGTAAAGTATGTTCATCGGGTATAGCAGAGTTGCCGAGGACTAAAGGAGGAATAACGTTTAATGCAATGATCCTGGCCGTTTACGTTGAATTAATTGGTATACTTGCAATGGTATTCGGTCTACTAGGTCTCTCCCTGATAAAAATATAGTTTTTAACTATGGAGGTTCCCCCCTTGTCATCCGCAAGTGTTGAAGAATTAGAAAAATTAAAGAATAAGTTAATAGAGGATGCTAAGAGAAAAGCAGAAGAGATTATTAGAAAAGCAGAGGAAGAAGCTAAAAGGATCATAGAAGAAGCAGAGAAGGAATGGGAAAGACGAGCTGAGGCTAAACGTAACGAGATAATAGAGAATACTAAAAGGAAAGCACAAATAATATTGTCTGATGCTAGGACTAAAGCCCGCATAATAATTAGTAAGGCTAAAAATGAGGTTTTACAAAGAATATTCAAAGAAACTGAGAGTATTATCAAAGAACGTAAAGGTATAGATGTCGAGTCTTCGCTTAGGAGTCTGCTTGAAGATTCCTTAAGATATATTGAAAAACCAATACGTATAACGATCCACCCGAGAGATAGAAGCATTATTATGAATCTTTTAAGAGAGAAAGGTTTAGAGAATGTAGAGATCGTCGAGTCTAATGAGATATTTGGAGGTTTAATAATAGAAGACGCTAAAGGTAGGAAGGTCGATAATTCTTATAATGCTAGATTTGAGAGGGCAAAAACCGTCCTAGCACCAATGATTAATAAAGAGCTCTGGAGTAGATAATGATGAGTAGCTATGAATATGCTAGATTAAAGAATTATTTTTTAAAATATCTATCCCGAGAAGAATTCATTACCATGCTTTCAGCTGATAGTATCGAATCTGCTATAAAATCTATAGTTGAAAAACCACTTGGTGCAAAGTTATATGAGATCATTCATTTAAGGACTTATAGTTTAAACGATCTTTATCGTATAATTGATCATTTTAATAATGAACGTATAGAGTTCATTATGTCACAAGTTAATAAGAAGCATAAGAGGTTATTAGAAGCTTTTAATAAGATTTTTGATGTAATTAATATTTGGAGCATTTTATCCTGTCTACGTAGAGGTAAAAAACCGTCTCTTATATATCCTCTTGGAAAAACTTTTCTACTTGATTTATCCGAGATTAAAGATTATCAACAACTCAACAGGATCTTACCAGTTGATCTAAAAGTATTAGTTGATTACTTTAATATTTACGGTATCGACGATATATACTCGATCATTAAAGTATATGATAAACTACGTGACTATATTCATATGGATTTCCGTGTTAGAAAAGTATATGGTTTTATACGTGATAGTATTTTTCTAAAACTATGTTTATCACTTGAACAATCGCCCAGCAAGTTCCCATCACTCATAGTGTTTACACATGATGAGGCGATAGAGGCTTGTAGTGTTAAAGAGCTTAGTAATCTACCAAGTGTAATTCGCGGATTTAACCCAATCTACTCGGTTTTTAGCGATTTATTATCTGATCTATTTAGAATATCTCCATCTCATGAATTATTTGATCTAGGGATTTCCCTTTACGCATCCAATCTATCTAGTGATCTAATATACAGCGACGGCGAGTTAGTTGTACGTATCTATATTATAGGCATTGCAGAGGCTTTAATAACAAAGACTATTTTAGGAGCTCTTTACTCGGGTCTTAATATTGATGATTTAAAGAATATTATACAAAGATGGTGGGTACTATGAATAGCTTACCGCGTGAAAATAAAATATTAGTTATTGGCGACGCTAACTTATGTATTATAGGTGCTGCAGCTGGTACAGACTATTATGTTTTTCGCGGAGAATGTAGGGATCTATCTACATATATAGATGAACATTTAAACGATTATGGCGTCTATATAGTGGCTCGTGATGTTTATAATAGATGCGAAAATGAACTGAGAAAAATTCTAGAGAGCGAATACTTATTAATAATAATTGACCCTCCAAAGATCATGAAAGAGATTGATCCGAAGAAATACTATGAAGAACTAGTAACAAAGTTTGTAGGGATGAAGATCAGCCTCTAGACTTAGATAATGTTATAATCCCTTCCCAAAGTGTTTGTATAACATGGAGTAGGGGATAAGTTTTGAGTACGATTCGTGGACACATATATAGGGTTTCAGGACCTCTAGTTATTGCCGAGAATATGCGAGGTACACGTGTCTATGAAGTAGTAGAGGTTGGAAATGAGAGACTTATTGGTGAGATAATAGGAGTTGAGGGAGATAAGGCTATTATCCAGGTATATGAAGATACTACTGGTTTAAGCGTAGGAGACCCTGTATATAGTACTGGTTATCCATTAGCGGCTGAGCTAGGACCTGGTCTTATAACTTCTATCTATGATGGTATCCAAAGACCTTTACCTGTTTTAGAACAATTAATAGGATTCTTTGTTAGAAGAGGAGTAAAGGCGCCTCCCCTACCACGTAATAAGAAATGGCATTTTAAACCATTAGTGAAGAAAGGGGATAAGGTTAGTGAAGGAGATTATATCGGTGTAGTTGATGAGACGGAAACAGTTAAACACTATATAATGGTTCCACCAGGTATACATGGTGTTATAGAGGAGATAGCCAGTGAAGGAGATTATACTATAACTGATTTCATAGCTAAGATTAATGGACATGAACTAACAATGCTTCAGAAATGGCCAGTCCGTAAACCACGACCATACAGAGAAAAACTTGAACCAAACGAACCATTAATCACTGGTCAGAGAGTAATTGATTTCTTCTTCCCGCTAGCCAAAGGAGGAAAAGCAGCAATACCTGGCGGCTTCGGCACAGGGAAATGTATATTACCCGGTACTCCCGTCCTGCTAAGCAATTGGGATATTAGGGATATAGATGAGATTTTTAGGGAAGTGAAAGGAGACGATCCTGATCCTAATGTTGGTGAGGAAGTAGTAGAGGTTAAGAATAAAGATTTATATGTCTATGCGTTTGATGGACGTAGATTTAGAAAAGCTAGAGTAACGCATGTCTATAGAGGCTATACAGATAAAGTAGTTAGAATAAAAACAGCTAGTGGTAGAGTTTTAGAAGTCACACCTATCCATAAACTCCCAGTATTTAACCCAAACGGGTATGTTGAGTTTATAGAAGCACAATCGATTCATCCTGGAGACTACCTTGTAATACCAAGGTTACTGCCTAGCATGTATGGTGAAATAAAGCTTCCAGTAGAAGATCTAGTTGTATATAAAGATCTAACCAGTAGAGATGATGATGTTAATGAAAAAGTTAGAAAACTGCTAAGGAGACTGTCACGAAAGGAATTAGAGGAAATTAGTAATGAAACTGGTTTAGCGGTTTCAACACTTAAAACATTAGGTTACAAAAAGACATCAATAAACTTAAAGTTAATTGCTTATCTAAACAAAAAATATGATCAAAGCATAGGTTTTCCTAAATACTTAGGTATTGTTAGAAGTAGAAAAACTGTAAAGATACCACATAAATTAACACACGAACTCGCTGAATTATTGGGATTAATATTATCAGGCAGCTCAATTATCGGTAGGAGGATATTATTCTATAATAATAGTAGAGCTTTAAGGAAGAGGTTCTTAGAGCTTGTAGAAAAAGTATTTGGTGTGAAAGGAAGAGAGAAATTCTGTAATACAGTGTATTGTATAGAGATAGATTCTATAATAATTACTAGGTTCCTGGAACTGATCGGGATATCGAATGGAAGAAAAACTGATAAAACATCTATACCAAAATGTATATTAAATGCTCCACGAGAACTAGTAGCTGGTTTCTTGAGAGGATATTATTTAGGCAATGGGACATTTAGCAGAAATGTCGTAGAAATTGTAAGCGTTTCGAAGAAGATCATAACAGAACTTGCATACTTATTATCTAAACTAGGTATATTATACTCTGTAAAATTTGAAGATAAAAAGAATAGGTTGCAAATTAGTGGTTTATCAGAACTTAAGAAATTCTATCAAATAATATTATCTGAGATAAATAATATTGATAAGGTTAAGAATATTAGAGACTATATAGCCTCAAAGAAAGAGAATAGATTAGTTAGAGAAACCATACCCTTATCCTCTTCTATATTAAAGACCCTGTATAAAGTTGTTTTGAAGAGAGTATTTGGAAAACATAGTATAAATACTGGTAATTATATTTATCAAAGAGAAGACATTACTGGATATGGATTAACCAAGCTATTAAACGTAGTTAATTCATATTCCGATAGTGATGAAAGACAAACTGATGTCTATGAAGTAGTGGTTAAGCTTAAGAAAATATTATCCATGCTTAGGTATATTGCTTTTGATGAAGTCAAGGAAGTAAAGGTTATTCCAAAGAAAACCATGGTCTACGACCTTACTGTGGATAGGTACCATAATTTTATAGGAGGGAACATCCCGGTTATTTACCACAATACCGTCACTTTACATCAATTAACTAAGTGGAGCGCTGTAGATATAGCTATATATGTTGGTTGTGGAGAGAGAGGAAATGAAATGGCTGATGCTCTCCATAGCTTCCGTAGATTAAAGGATCCACGTACTGGTAAACTTCTTGTTAATAGAAGTGTTTTTATTGCGAATACAAGTAATATGCCTGTTGCTGCACGTGAAGCTAGTGTATTCCTTGGTGCTACTATTGGTGAGTATTTCAGGGATATGGGTTACCATGTATTGATGGTCGCAGATTCTACTAGTAGATGGGCTGAAGCTATGCGTGAGATTAGTGGTAGACTTGAAGAGCTACCGGGTGAAGAGGGTTTCCCAGCATACTTGGGTTCTAGATTAGCTACTTTCTACGAGAGAAGTGGATATGTAAAAACTCTAGGTAAACCGGAAAGAACTGGTAGTCTCACAATTATGGGTGCTGTTTCTCCTCCAGGCGCTGATTTCAGTGAACCAGTTACACAAGCTACTCTTAGAATAGTTAGAGCACTATATGCTCTTGACGTCGATTTAGCTTATAGGAGACATTATCCAGCAATTAATTGGTTGATCAGCTATAGCCTATATGTAGATAATGTCGCTGATTGGTGGCATAAAAACATTGATCCAGAATGGAGAAGTTTACGAGAAAAAGCATTAGCTATTCTTCAACGTGAAGCTGAGTTAGCTGAGCTGGTTCGTTTAGTTGGTGTTGAAGCATTACCGGAAGAAGATAAACTTGTTCTTGAAGCTGCTAGGATGCTTCGTGAAGATTTTCTACAACAAGATGCTTTCCACGAAATAGACACTTATTGTCCACCTAAGAAAGCAGCTTATATGATAAGAGCTATCCTACTATTCTATGAGAAGGGCATGGAAGCTATTAGAAAAGGTATTCCAATGGATAAAATTAGAGGTTTGAGGTGTAGAGCTAAAATTGCACGTATGAAGGAAATACCAAATATTGATTTCGATGATACTTTTCATGGTTTGTTTAAAGAAATAGAAGATGAATTCAATGAATTAATGAAGGAGGTAGAGGTTATTGGTGGAGTATAGCTTAGCTGTTCGCGAATCCCCTAATCTACTTAAAGCACAGGGTAGCTTATTAATAGCCGAGCCTATGAGTGGTGTTAGCTATGGTGAAGTAGTTGAGGTTGTTCTAGGGAGTGGGGAGACTAGAGTTGGTCAAGTAATAGATGTTAGTAAAGACGCGACTATTATACAGGTATTTGGTGGTGTAAGTGATGTTGATTTAAAGAAATCAATTATTCGTTATCGTGGAGAAACACTAAAGCTACCCGTTAGCAGCGATATGCTTGGTAGAATATTTGATGGTTTAGGTAGACCTATTGATGGAGGCCCACCTATAACTCCAGAAGAATATCTCGATATAAATGGTGCACCATTAAATCCAGCATCTAGGCTTCCACCATCAGAGTTCATTGAAACAGGGATCTCCGGTATTGATGGATTAAATAGTATTGTACGTGGACAGAAACTACCAATATTTAGTGGCTCGGGATTACCACATAATCGCATAGCTGCACAGATAGTTAGACAAGCACGTGTGCTTGGTAAAGAAGAGAGATTTGCTATAGTGTTCGCAGCTATTGGTGTTAGCTATGATGATGCTATGTTCTTCATTGAAAATTTCCAAAATTACGGTGCATTAGAAAACGCTGTAGCTTTCATAAATACAGCTGATTCTCCGGTCATTGAGAGAATAGCTATTCCACGTGTAGCACTAACTACTGCTGAATATCTAGCATGGTACCATGACATGCATGTACTGGTTATACTAACAGATATGACACTATACTGTGAAGCACTTAGAGAGCTTAGTGCTGCGAGAGAAGAAGTTCCCGGTAGAAGGGGTTATCCTGGATACATGTACACTGATCTAGCAACTATATATGAGAGAGCAGGTCGTGTTGCTGGTAAAAAGGGTAGTGTTACTCAAATGCCTATATTAACTATGCCTGACGACGATATTACACATCCTATACCCGATCTCACTGGATATATTACTGAGGGACAAATCGTTTTATCTAGACAATTATGGATGAAAGGTATATACCCACCATTCGATGTATTAATGAGTCTCTCACGATTAATGAAAGATGGTGTTGGACCCGGTAAAACGCGCGAGGATCATTATGGTGTATTTAGACAATTATATAGCGCATACGCCGAGGGCGTGAGATTACGTGAGCTAGCTGTTATAGTAGGAACTGAAGCGTTATCTACACGCGATCGTAAATACTTAGAGTTTGCTGATAGATTTGAAAAAGAATTCATTAACCAAGGAGAGTATGAGAGGAGAAGTATTGATGAAACACTTGATATAGGATGGAATCTACTAAGTATATTACCGGAAGAAGAACTTAAACAAGTAAAACCCGAGCATATAAAGAAGTATCATCCAAAATACCGTTCATAACTTATTTTTAATTTACTTAATGATTTTCAGCAACTTAGACACTAAATAGTATTTAGCAGTATACTCTAGAGCAATAATAGCATCTAATGCTTCCCATACAGTTGATCCCCATGCAAAAACGCCATGTTTAGGTATTACAATTACTTTACCACCCTCCTTAACACATTCACCTACATTAGATGCTAGCTCAGGTGTTCCAGGGGGTGCAGGTTTCGCTATACATACTTGTTCAACACTAAACTCTGCTTCAACAAGATCAGTGCGCCACCACTCCTTAAGACCCTGATCGACCAATGCAATAGTTAATGGTGGATGTGCATGTAGAACAGCTTTAGCTTCATCTCTAATACTATAGATCTTAGCATGGGTATGAACCTCTATACTTGGTCTATAAGCTCCTACATAAGTCTTGTCAACAATATTATATTTAACTAGATCATTCGGTGTTAACATATATTTTGGTAAACCACTAGGTGTAATTAGTATCTCATACTCACTAATCCTAACACTACCATTACCGCCACGAGGATTAATTAAACCATTCTGAAACATTATCTTCATAGCTTCAACCAGGTAAGCTCCATGACTTAATGTACGAGCCATTACGATTACCTCAACCAATATCTAATATAGAGCCTGCACCAGCCTCAATGATTCTATCTGGATAATTCTCATTAATAACCCTCTTAAATAATTCACCACTACAATGCAACGGAGCAATCTTTTCAACACAATATTTCTCGAAAAGAACATGTATAGTTTTATCAATAATACTACGAGGAGCATTCTCTAAATGAAAACCACCCACTACACCATATATGTTCCTATCTAAATAGCCAGTTATAATATCAAGTACCTTATCAACACCTGGATGCATACATCCACTAAACACTATTAAACCCCTAGAAGTATCTATTACAAGAAAATGCTCCCATGGAGGACCATGTATTGGTTTAGAAATATAGATCCCCGGCCATGGATTAATCCAATCAATAACCTCCTCGGGTATAAGACCATTAGAACGAGCCATTCTGCCAAGGCTATGCATGGAATCGTACGGTATATATACTTTAAGGTAAGGTGAAACCCAACCTATATAGGATAAACCACCAATATGTGTTGAGTGAATATGTGATATTATAGTTGCATCTACTAATTCAACATCTATTCCGAGCTTCTCTACATTGTATTGTAGAATTTCAGAGTTGGGTCCAAGATCAAATAATAGATAGATATCATTGAACTCTAGATAAAGAGATAATCCATGCGCAACTTTAAGTCTTTGATCAAACGATTTATCATCCACTAAAACAACTATTTTAACCATGACATACACCTATGGATATATACCATGGAGTAAATATCACGATTAAGCATTATTAACTCAAACCCTCAATATATTATTTTCTTCGAGGAAACAATATTTATAATGGAGATAATTATGGGGATAGAGAAGATAAAGGAGTATGTATTGGTAGGACTTATAACTTTAACGTCATCTCTACTATTAACAATTGTTCTTCCAAAACAATTATTCAATAATCCAACATTACCAACCAAACAATTAATAGATATAACATTTACAACTAATGCTTTATATACAAAAAACCCATTCCTAAATCTCATCTTAAACTTTAGATTATTTGAAATAATGTTTACAGCAATTATAACTGCATTACTTACATTAAAAACAATTATCGTCAAAACCCTAAAAACAATCTATGTAACCACCTCTCTTGTATTATTATCTACGATAATAGTAAGCGATGTATTCACAAACAATCCACTTCATACATTCACCAATCAATTATTTGGATTGTTAGAAGTAGCGTTTGTTTTTTCATTAACAATATTCATGTTAACACTACTATATGTTCAAAGATCACAATATATAGCCTATATAGTTAAAAAGAATAAAATAAATCTATTACTGTCAATGATAAGTATAAGTCTAGTTCTGAATTGGAGATTCCTCCTACAAATACCTGAACTCACTATCATTTACATATACTTGCTCATCACACCTATACTTGCAGAGATCATTAGGGGTAGGAAATGAATCCCATTATACATCTAATATCAATACCATTGTTTCAATTCCTATTATTAGAGATTAATAAGATAAAGAAGACAAGGATCATAAGGTATGTTCCACCCATAATATATGCTATGTATGTAGCTTACTTATCGATAAGTCGTTTCGGAAGAATAACCGGGTATAGTTTATCAACAATACCTATGATGGGGGATATACAGTTATCGATCATATTTATTTTAGACGATATTACTTTAATATATTTAATTTTGATATCAATAATCTATATGTTCTTAACTTTAAATAATACCATAATCAAAAACCATGAAATATTAATTACACTATCCATAATAACGCTTCTTTCCTCTTCACTAGATCTTATATTAAATTTTATTACCACCTTATCGATTTTAATAATTTTTTCAATGGAAAAAAAGACGTATATCTATGTTGCAACGTTCTTTACAGCATTAAATATACTAGGATATTTAATCTCAAATACCATTAATGTGGGGTTGATTGTACACTATTACATTTATAACACGGTTTCTAAACCTTTACTTGGATATGGAGTTTATCTATATGTATTAGCCTACTTCCTATTATTATCTGTTAGTATAGAAATGTATCCTATACTACGAGGTAGGAGAAAACTCGATGAATACGACTTCCTACTAACTATTGTCTCGTCTATGATACTACTTAGATTACTCCCATCACTTATGCTACTATATTATGATAGTTTCTTCTATGTATTTAAATATAGTATTTTAGCATTATCGATATTGAATCTCCTCCACTATTCTCTAAAAATACTCGAAAAAAATACTATGTATCTGAAAAATTACGAGCTAGGATATATTCCACTCACATTAATATTAACCACTCCCTACGCTTTCATAGCATTAAATCTTTTGATAACAACTTACTTAATTCACATATTTATTGAGAGAATCCATGGATCTGTATGGATAGATCTCTCAAGGATAGGATTACCACCAACACCAGGATTTATTCCTAGGTTCTTAATAATTCTCTTGATCTTATTGAAACTAGGTGTTTTACCATTTATGCTCGTGATCTTAACAATGACATATACAGTTATCGGTTTTCACCTAAATATTAGATATAAAATGTTATTTAATGATTATCTGTTATATATAATGATTTTCTTATCACTAATTCTAATATTATTGGTTAAGGAATATAGTGGGATATTTTCTCTACTATTTAATCTAAAGGTTTATAGAAATATAGTGTATGGTGTTTAATATGTACGAATTATTAGCTCTCACCCTATTATTGTTTATAATAGGTTATTTACTAGCATATGTTATATTGAGAAAGAAAACTATTATAAAAGACGTTGATCTAGATTACTTGAAAAATCTAAGCCAACTTATAAATGAAAAAATCTTAGTTAGATGGTTTAAATATAAACTATTATTTGATAAAATAATACTTTATGATGATGATTTTAAGAATCTACTTTTTTGGTTTTTCTTATTTATGTTTTTAGGAATTCTTGTTTGGGTGTTTAAGTTTGGTTTTTGATATCTTATTCTATTATATAGTGGAGTACTTGGTTTATGTTATTGGTTACAGTATTATATTTCGCAGATACTTTATCCGGGTAGACCAGAGAATTGTGTTTATTATTCCTTTTTACGCTTTATTGCTACTACTATCTAATTTATCACCTATTCCATTGGACTTACCATTCGGTATAATAATAGGTTTTTTATCGGTTCTATTAATATTCATAATTACCAGTATAAATGTTAGAGAATATGGTTTTGTTGTTATAGGTATGCCTCTGCTTATATCATATTCTTTACTCTATATCATACCTTTCATCGTTTCAGGATGTGAGAACTATAGCTCTATATGTATAGCCTTAAAGTCTACTAATATTTTCTTAAATACAATCTTTATATCGCTTGGATTATTTCTTTCGATATTAGTAGCCAGTTTTATATATGTTTGTAGATACTTGGAGACTCTATATTGTAAAGTATTCGTAGCAACAAGCATAGTTTATCTTGTATCTCCTTATGTAAACCTGATCCCCGGTGTAAGTGGTTCATGGATCCTCTCCCCCTTAGCTACACTAGCTTTTACTATAGTAGTGTATATTCTTGGAAATTGGATCGGTAACTATTTATTCTATGAATTATCGATCGAGAAGATTTTTGATAAGTATGTTTCAATAAATATATTGTCAGTATTACTTGTTTTAAGTTTAGCATTAACTATTAGATATGTTGGTTTTCCATGAAAGCAACTGTATTATATACTGGTGGTAAGGATTCAACATATGCGTTACATTGGGGTTTTCTACAAGGATTTGATATTGTAGTATTATCTTCACTGATCCCTTTATATGAGGATTCAATGTTATATCATAAACCGAAGCTTGAACTATTAGAACTTCAATCCCGTAGTTTGAATATACCTTTAGAATACATAGAAATAGCTGATCCAAGGTATGAACTTGAAGCTTTATATGAATTGTTGAGTCGAGTTAAGGAAAGATATAATATTAAAGTAGTTTTTACCGGTGGGGTTTTAAGTGATTATCAACGATTAAACTATATGTTAGTAGCTGAAGAACTTGGGTTAAAAATATTTAACCCCCTCTGGAGATTTGATCAGAGGAGGTATTTACTCGAACTAGTCTCCCATAATATAGAGTTTATATTGTTATCGATAAATACCATGGGTCTACCCAAGTATTTTCTAGGGAAAATAATTACTTATAATGATGCACTTAAGATAATAGAATACTCTGAGAGATACAAGTTTAACCCCTCATTTGAAGGAGGTGAAGCTGAGACTTTCGTAGTATATGCTCCTCTATTTAAATATAGAATATTAGTTGATGGAGAGATTGTTGAGAGAGGGGTTTATGAGTACTATTATATTATTAAAAACGCTGTCTTAAAAACTGATCCATAATCTATTTATATCTTCACTCACTAGCTCTTTGATGAAAAGTAATTTACTAATACATTGGCTAGATGCTCTGGTTTTGTATACCATTTATCGTACTTATAATCCTTACCAGCAATAGTCACTATTATATAATCTCCCTGATCCTTCACCGTTGCTAATACTTCCTGTTCTTTTACGATAACGAATACATTGGGTCCTTTGTCGATAAATCTATAACCACTCAATCTACCCACAAGTTTTGTTTTCAACTCACTTAGATAACTACTCATTTTTCCACCACGATACCAGCTTTTATACGTAGATGTGTTTATATTTGAGACCATTTATATTATTTATGCCTATATTAATAGGTTACACCGAGTAAAGCATATCTATCAGCTATTCTATCTTTACATGCTTTTTTACCAACTAGTTCTCCAAGTTTTATCGGTGATTCTATTATTTCACCTAAAACAGGTTTACCTGTAGTATCCTCTAGTTCTTCAGCACATTCTCTCGTACCATCCCATGGAACAACTACTAACCCTTTAAAACCATATGCTTCCTCTGGTTTATCTGTAATAAGAGTCATTTTCTTTAAATGCCCCAATGCTTTTTCCTTTAAATAACTTTCAATTTCTCTCCATACATTTATTAATTCATCGTATAGGTTCTCCAGAGAAACGGTTTTCTTTGGAGCACCATCTCTACGTGCTATAGTAACTGATTTATTAACTAACTCTCTACGCCCAATCTCTAATCTAGTAGGTACGCCTTTCATTTCCCAGAAATAATACTTCCACCCCGGGGTATGCTCCGGATCATCGTCAACATAAGTTCTAATACCTTTCTCTTTCAAATAATTACTAATTTTTACTGAATAATCGATGACATCCTTTTCTTCAGCTTTAGCGATAGGTACTATAACTGCTTGTATAGGTGCTATTTTTGGTGGAAAGAATAAACCTTTTTCATCACCATGAATACCTATAACTGCTCCAAGAGTTCTCTCACTTACACCATAACATGTTTGATACACATATTTTACTTTACCATCACGATCCATGAACTTTATATCAAATGCTTTAGCAAACCTCTGACCTAAATTGATCACGGAGCCTAGTTCTAAGCCTTTACCATCGGGCATTACTGTTATAAAATCATAGTTATACTCAGCTCCAGCGAAGGTGTCCCACGGTGGAGTCTTAACTATAAAGTATGGTAGTAATAGTGTATCGAAGAATTCCTTATAAATATTAATAGCTGTCTCTATCTGTTTCTCTGCATCTTCCATCGATGAATGAGCAGTATGTGCTTCAATGAAACTCATTATTTCTCTAACACGAAGTATTGGATGCGTCATTTTTGTCTCATACCTAAAAACATTAACAACTTGATACATTCTCAGTGGAAGATCCCGCCACCCCTTAATCCATAAATTCCACATATAATACATAACCGTCTCACTTGTTGGTCTCACAAATAATTTTTCATTAAATTTCTTAGTGAGAGTACCCTCTACAACAAAAGATTCACCACCAAACCCCTCCAGAAAATCTTTTTCCTTAGAAAATATAGATTCAGGTATCATTGTTGGAAAATATGCTTCTTGATGCCCAGTCTTCTCTAGTAACTCAATAATTATTTTCTGTGTATTCCTCAATGCTTTTAAACCATATGGCATCCAGACATTCATACCCTTAACAGGATACCTTATATCAACTATCTCTGCTCTCTTCAATATCTCATGATACCAACTAGCAAAATCTTTATATTTATCTCCAAGTTTCTGTACAAGCATTTTTCCTAAACACCATAATCCATTAATACATCTATATTAGATACACGAGATTTTCTTATTAAGTATTCACAAATACTATGTTCTAGTAATTATTTCTGATGCTAAAATCTTATTTATCTCATTATCTATTTCTCTAGACCTATTAGCTAGGTATTGATACATGCTTTTCCTAATTTCTTCTAAATTATACCTTGTAGGTGAAATATATACAAGAGTTTTATCATAGTTCTTCAGCTCAACTACATCATCAATATATTCTTCAATAGTTTCAATTAATTCCTTCATAGCGATTAAGTCTCCGAGTATATCATTTCTAAAATAGGGTTTAAGCCCTAGAATATAAGCTGTACTAGTGAATCGTTTAGTTACCAATCTAATGCGTTTATTCTCATCACCGATTTTCTCACCTAAACTCTCTAGTTTCGAAATAACGATTTTAGTTTCTAACGGAATTTTTTCACCAAAAATATTCTTTAGATAATCAATAATCGCAGAGTATTTTGGAGGAATATTTTCAACACATTCGATAAGATCTAAGATTAAATCCACTGTCTTATCCATTATTTTTCTATCAAATCCTAAACCATTATCTAGGTCGGTATGGTATATGTGTTTCATTGAATCAAATGTATTGATAGTTAATGCTGGTATACCATGTAATGTATATGAGAAACTATCGAAATCCATAGAGTCGTATCCATTATATCTAATACCGTATTTTTGTTGAAGTATTGATATACATTTCATTATAGATGGGTTACCATTTATCTCTAATGGCTCTTTATAAAGAGTGTCAACGTTTATGTTTAAATATATTCTCTCAAGATCACTTTTTTCTTCTAAAACATCAAGATAATACCTACTACCCCATATCCAATACCAGCTTGTATAGTATGGAGCACCTATTTCTTCTGATGTAAACGATATTAAGACTATGTTTGGGAGAACTCTAGGTTCTCCATGAAGTCTATTAACTACTTTATAGAGAGTAGCGAGTCCTACTAAGTTATCAGAGAAACCAGTAAACCAGTGGTCATGATGCGCTGTTATATGATATTCTTTCTCACCACTACCATTTATACCGATCAAAACATTTTTACCGATGACATCATGGATTGTTCTAGCATTTATGTTTATTAAAACCCTACCATTACCATTACCTAATTCTTTCTTAATAATCACCGAATCCTCTTTTCTAATAGATACTGCTGGTATAGGGGGTGGTGAACCATTATTAAAACTATAGTCTCTACTTCCCGTTAAAACTACTCTCCTATATCTATTAGGATATCTATCATAGAATATAGTTGCATTGAATCCACGAGAAAATAGTTCGAGAACAATGTATTTAGCTAGATCTATTTCAATTGGGAACTCTATTAAAGCTATACAATCGTTATTATCACATATAGTTTTCTTTATTTTCCACGGATTATTAAGAACTATAAGTTGGCCCTCAACCATAGTTTTATTAACGTAGGGTAGTGCATGGCATTTTATATGGGTATTATTTATCTCTATATAGCATTCCTCTTCAATCCACGTATCTGTTGGTATATCGACAATCTTTATCCAATCACTATATTCACTAAACAAGTTCTTTAACTCCCTAACAACTCTATATTCGATCTCGGTGCCTGGTAGTGTTTCTTTTCTAAACACTGGATTATCTAATATATAGTACTTATCCAATCATTAACCCCTCAGAATATGATTTATTAACACCTTATCTAAGTCTAATTATAGAGGCATTATACCATGAAAATAATTACTCTAAATGTAAAGAATCTCGATAAACTGGTTAAGGAGTTAGAGAGTAAGGGTTATAGTATCGAGCATGGTAGTCACGCTGTTTTACTCGATCATAGTGAGTTAACTAGTTTTAGAGTTAGAAAGAATGGAAAAGAATATGGAGTATTCATTATACATTATATTACCCCATATTATAGAGTAGAAGCTAGTAATATAGTTGATGACGAAGAGTATTTGAGGAGACTAATAGAGATAAGACATAGTGGTGAGAAGTGGGGGATTCCAGTAAATCCAATCTATGCTATTATCTTTAATGATGAAATAATAAATTTTCTAGAAAACTATAATGATGACTACCCGGTTAAAGATGGTGAAGAACTAGTTAATGTTTATCGAAGAAGAAACCCGAACTATAAGTCAATACCCTATACTTTACTAGCTAAAATACTGGATGAGCTTAGACATTAACACTTATTTCTCCTTCTCTCACTTTATAACCACAATATGGACAATAAATAGCGTTCACCGGTATCTCGCGTCCACAATTTATGCATCTATTATAGTTGTTCTCCATTATCTTCTCATACTCTCTCCGAATATCCTCTATCGTTAAATGCAGGTATATCTGTGTTGTCCTTATATCGCTGTGACCTAAAAGTCTTTGTAGAGAATAAATATTTAATCCACGACGTAAAGCTTCTGTAGCAAATGTGTGTCTTAGAATATGTGGTCTAATCTTAGATACATCAATCCCGGCTCTTTTAGCGAGTGTTTTAAGCCTCTTATACAATCCACTATAGGTTAATGGTATTAATTTATCTCTAGGTTTCAGATCATTCAACTTAATCCAAGCTTTAATCAAATCTAGAGTCTCTTTTGTTATTACTACAATTCTCTCTCTACCATACTTAGACCCCTTAACATGGATAGTCTTATTATTAAAATCAATATCTTCAACCCTTAATTCAAGGATCTCTCTACTACGTAGACCTGTGTCCAAAATTAATTTTACAATAATCTTATCCAAGGGATCTCTTGCTGCATCCAATAATTTCTTGATCTCATCTCTTCTTAACGTATTTATTTTTCTAGGTGGTTTCCTGATCTTCGGTATCCTAATATTTAGTCCCAGCCATTCAAAGAAACGATTTAAGAACAACGTATAGTAGTGTAAGGTTGTTTTCCATGCATTCCTATCTACTACCTTATTCTTCCTAAAACCATTCCTCAACCTATAGTTTCTCCAACTAATCACATCTCGTAAAGATATTTCCTTGAGTGGTTTATCACCTATGTATTTAATAAAATCTTTTAAAGCGGATCTATATGCTTTTATAGTATCTTTACTAGCTCCTGCCGATTCAAGTAATAGTATAAATTCATCTATGATCTCTTCATTACTCAACTCTAGTATCTCAGGAGGAGCAACTCCAATATCTAATCTACTAGGCAACTCTATACCCTAACCTAAAATAAAGAAGCTATAGTTTAAATAAACTAGACACGTGATTACCGAGATAATATAAAAGTATTACTCTATAATAGTTATTTAATTAGAGGATGACGATGCTAGGCAGAGCCCTAAATATGAATAAGATGGGGAGTCCGCGCGGGACCGACTCTATAACAATTTTATTTTACAACTTCTTTCGCTACCTTCAATATTAGATCACGTATTTTATCACGTATCTTCTCCATGGCACCAATTATTTCTTCACGTGATTTCTTAGGAGCTTTATCCGCAGGATCATTCAATATAATTGCTATAGCAACATATTCTAGTCCAGCTTCTTTAGCCATAAATGCTTCTGGTGCTAAGCTCATGGAGATCAAGTCTCCTCCTAGCATTCTATACATTTTTGCTTCAGCTGGTGTTTCAAATCTAGGCCCATCAATAACTATGACTACACCTCTATCATGTACTGTAAAACCAGTTTCCCGTGCTTTCTCTATAAGTATTCTTCTCAGTTCTTCTGAGAAAACATTTCTCATATCAACGAATATCTTCTTCGATGGATCAAATCCTTGTTGTCTATTACTTGTCAAGTCTATTATGTCGTGTGGGACAACTATATCTCCAATACCATATTCTTCCTTTAAACGAGTAGCTATTGTTGTAGATACTATATGTTTTACTCCATGATATAGTAGTGCATCTATTATTGCTCTATAATTCACTTCATTTGGAGGTATTTGTTGTCGAAAACCATGTCTAGGAACATATACTATACGTGGCTCGGTTTTCGCTAATAGGATCTCTATTCTACCATAAAGAGTATCTATCTCGGTGGGTACACCGGGGAATAAACCTATTGTTCCAGTTCCACCGATAAAACCTAATTTATGCATTAAACTATTTCCTCCATTTTACCTTGAATAATTGATTTAGCGTCTTCCTCACTTATGGGTGTTGGTTTGTATTTGTTAAGTTCATTTATTAGTAACTCTGGTTTCTCAACATATTCTTGTCTAGTCTTCTCAGCTTTACCATATATTCTATATGCTTTACCCTTATAGATTATTACAGAGTCTATTATTAAACTATCTCCTCTAGGTTCTAAAGCAGCTATCCCAATATTTTCTCCCTCTCTACTAACAAGCTTGAATACCACTCCACCAGAACTCGTTTCTCCTATAGGATCAGCTGATCCTATACTTGATATGATCTCGTCGATTCTTTCGAGAGGCTGTGTAGCACTCATAACTTCGAGAGTCTTCTCTTCACCCCACTCTTCTTTTGTCTCACCACGAAGCATTTTCTCTGCTTCTTCCCTAGAAGGAGCTATTCTATATTGTTCTAATACTTCATCTAACTTCTCCTTTAATACTTTACGTACAATATTGTTTACTTCTTCGTCGGGGTGACGTTTAAAATATTCTACACGTAGCGTATCATAATCCCATTTAATCCTCATATCCCTTGGATCTAATCTATATTTAGCACGGATTCTAACAACATCTCCTTTATCACATTTTAGGTTCTCGACAAGTATTATGTAGAGTAAACGGTTAATCTCGCCTGAAGCACGTGCAACTTCACGTGCAAACTCTTTATCTCTCTTTACATAGTCTCTTAACTGGGCAAACAATGTTCTCCTCAACTTATCAGCGTAAGCACCAGCAATTACTAGACCAGTACTTAACTCGTTTTCAACAACTCCAGTTTCAGTTTTTTCTTCAGACATATTCCACACCATATTGAATTTCTCTACTAGAATATTAAGTATATTCTAGATAAATATATTTTCTCAATAAACAATACTTGATAACTGGTGACAAAGTATTGGTTGAAGACCTTCTCTCCTACATTATAGACTATGGATTAAGTAGAGGAGCAGATTATGTTGAAGCACGTTATCATAGGAACTACTCAGAAACAATATTCTCTAGGAATGGTGAAGTGTTAGGTATCGGTAGAGAGGATAAAGAAGGTATTGGAATACGTGTAATAGTTAATGGAGCACTGGGTTTTACATCAACCAATAAACTAAATAGAGAATCCATACGTGAAGCACTTGAAAGAATCATAGAACAGACTAGGAATACTGGTAAATTAATGAAAGAACCAATAGAATTCGCTGAAGCACGTTTAGGTAGAGCTAGATATGAAGCATTAATTAAGAAATCATTTGACTCAATATCATTAGACGAGAAAGTTGATCTTCACCGTGAATGGTGGAATACATTTTCCAAGACACCACGTGAAGCTAAAGCAGCTGTATTAGCGGTACAGTATATTGAGAGTATTGAGGAGAAAATAGTTGTTAATAGTGATGGAGCATATATCGTTAGTAGAGTCCCTAGGATCGGTTTATTCTATAATCTAGTACTCAACCATCCACAGAAGGGAAGTATTCAGAGATGGGAGCAGTTAGGAGCGAGTGGAGGGATCGAATGGCTTGATACATGGGATTTGAGTAAAAAACTAGAAGAGGAGACTAAGACTTATGAAAAAGTGTTATTAGAAGCTGTAAAACCTCCTACCGAGAAAATCGATGTTGTTGTTGGTAGTGAGATCGTTGGATTAATTGTTCATGAAAGCTGTGGCCACCCAAGTGAAGCGGATCGTATATTGGGTAGAGAAGCAGCTCAAGCTGGTAAAAGTTTTATTAAGAAGGGTATGATCGGTGAGAAGATAGGCAGTGAATATGCTACTGTAATTGATGATCCAACTATTCCAGGTAGTTACGGGTTTTATCTATATGATGATGAAGGAGTACCTGCTCGTCCACGATACTTGTATAAGGATGGATTGATAAATGAGCATCTTCATAACCGATGGACTGCTAAGATCTATGGTGTTGAAAGCAATGCTTCTGCTAGAGCAATGGATTATGAGAGTGAACCGATCATACGTATGGCTAACACATACTTTAAACCGGGAGACTATAGTTTCGAGGAATTAATCGAGGATATCAAGTATGGTGTCTATATGAAGAGTTATATGGAGTGGAATATTGATGATGAGAGATGGAGTCAGAGATATGTTGGTTTAGAAGCATATTTGATCGAGAATGGTAGGTTGAAGAATATGGTTAGAAACCCTGTTTTAGAGATAACTACGAAATCGTTTTATTCGAGTATCGACGCTGTTGGTAAAGAGCTTAGATTCTATGCTGGTACGTGTGGTAAGGGTGAGCCGGCACAAGGTGTACCTGTATGGTTTGGTGGACCAGATGTTAGGTTGAGGAATATTAGGTTGGGGGGTGGCTAGTCGGTGAAGAATGAATTACTTGATTTAGGTTCTAAAATTATTGAGAAAATTAGAGCTAGAGGATATGATGAAGCAGCTGTACTGGTTAGGAGTAGTAGAAGAACTATGTTAAAGATAGCTAATAGTCAACCATCGGTTACACAACATTGGAGGAGGCTTCAAGTTGATCTATATCTAACAAAGGATAAGAGAATCTTTATCTTAGAGATAAGACCTAAGGATCCCCGTGTTTTTGATAAAACTTTAGATGAGATATTAAAGTATGCGTCAGTAGTTAAGGAGTCAATATTCTATGCTCCATTACCAGAGCCTAAACCTATTGAGAAGCTTAAGGGTTTGGTTGATAATAGAATGTTTGATTATATAGATGACCCGAGTAAATTGGGAGAGTTAGCTATAGAGGCTGCTCATCGTAAGAAAATTGATTACGTTGCCGGAACTATTGATCTATGGTATCGTGAGAAAGCATTAGTAACAACTAATGATATAGAATTGTATGAGGATTCTACCGGGTTCCAAATGTATCTGAGAGCATTCGCTAAACCTGATGGTAGTGGTCAATGGAGTACTTGTTCAACTAAGATGGACGAGAAACTGATTGAAGAGGCTTCGTTAGAGGCTTCTCGATACGCTGTTGAATCCCGTGATAGATCCAGTGTTGAACCGGGTAGATATGATTTAGTATTATCTCCACTCGTATTTGGTAACCTGATCAATGTAGTTGCTCGTATGACTTCTGCATTCTCTATATTCATGGGTATGTCTATTTTCATGAGATATAAACCAGGGGATAGAGTTGCTTCTGAGAAACTAACTATTAGAGATGCTCCTAGATACATAGAGTTACCGTATGCTACTAGTTTTGATGATGAAGGTGTACCTACACGTGATAAGCCTTTGATCGAGAATGGTTTGTTGAAGAATATATTACATAATAGTAAGACTGCTAGTAAACTTGGGGTTGAATCAACAGGTAATGCTGGATGGATCTATCCACATGCTTGGAACATTATAGTTAATAGTGGAGATGCTAATTTAGAGGAACTTATAGGTAGTGTTAAGAGAGGGATATTGATCACTAATAACTGGTATACACGTTTACAAAACGCTGTCGAAGGGTTATTCTCTACAATTACACGTGATGCATTATTTTTGATCGAAAATGGCAGTATTAAACAGCCAGTTGAGAAGATAAGGATAGCTGATACATTTCCTAATCTACTAAATAATATTGAGGAGCTTGGAAGGAAGACATATAATATTATGTGGTGGGAGGTATCAACACCCACTAAACTACCATACGTTCTCGTTAGAAACATTAATGTATCGAAACACATGTTATAACCAATAAACATAACATTATTTTTCTACATCTACATTTTTATATTATGACCTATTTTGGTGGAGATGAGAAATGAGTAGTAGAAAAGAGATTGTTAAGTTTGAGGGTGTAGTTGTTGGTTTTGAGTCTCCAAGTGGATATAGTGGTCCGGCACTATATGTTCAGGGTAGTATAGATGATCGTGATTCTTCTTTTTACCTGTTAGTGTCGGAGGATATTTATAAGGAATATTTAGTTAAGGGGGTTGGACAATTAATTAGTGGTAGAGGGAGGATTGTATCCGAAGAACCACTTGTACTGGAGATGTTAGGAGAGGGGTGATTATTTATGGGTGAGAAGATTCTCCGTAAACCCCCGCGTATTAAGGTTTTAGAAGCCATCGGTTGTATTGGTGATGAGAGGATTAAGGTTTTAGATGATGAGAGAGCACGTGTTGTTTCTAGTATGGGTGACCGTGAATACTATGTTGTTGTTAAGAAGAAGAATGAAAACGAGTATTTAGTGTATAGTAGCGATAATGGAACGATCTATAGAGGATATATTGGTTATCCAATAATAGCTTTTCTAATGCTTAGAGGTGAAATACCGATTGATCGTGATGTTATGAAAGCTATGACTGGTGTTCCATGGAAGGAGTTGAATGAGCGTTACCGTAAATATAGTATTGTTGAGAATATTGTAATGGATCGTGCTGAGAGAATAGGTGTTTCACGTGAAGTTATAAATGATTATATCAATATTGTTATGAAGAAACTTGGTATAAAGAAGTTTTATTTCGATGAAACTCTTGGTAAGGCTTAGAGATATATTCTCTTCTTCTCTACTCTAATATATTTCTCTGTTAGGAGTTTAGATAGGATCCTCTTAGCCTCCTCCTTGTCTATTCCCAGCTCTGATACTAGTAATCTAATAGTGTCTTTGATCGTTAATTCACCATACTCTATCATAGCATGTGTTATTATATCATATGCTTTACCAGTTAACCCGCTTGGTCTCTCTATAAACAATAGCTTTAATCCCTTGATCCTAAACCTGTACTTCTCCATTGTCTTTTTAAATCTCAGCTCATATAGGTTCTCGTTGATCCTTGTTAAATATATTTTTTCATAGTATCTTGGAGGTTTATAGTTGTAGTTGCCGGGCGTTAGTGTTACTAGTACATTAGCTCTATTTTCTCTCCATGGAAAACTAGTTGGTTCGATATATATTATTGAATCTACATCTACTCCTTCTATAGTTTTATTTGCTAATAATATCTTGTCTGGTATATAATCTATTAACCTTGTTTTACTCAATAATTGTTTCTCATCAATAATTAGTAGGTAATCTCTCTTATAACGAGCTATATTTGTTATTATTACTAGTTTAGGGTTTATATAGTGGCTTAAAAGTATCTTATATCCTCTAATCAATTCTTTAATTATATACTTGTATAATGTGTTTTCCAAATCCTGAAATCACCCTAAATTATGGTATCTATTTATTAACTCTATGTCTTCTATAAGTATTTGTTTATAGATAAAACATGTCTCGATGGATGAGTAGAGGGGTTGTTTTATGTTTGAGCATTATAGGGGTTGGGTTGAACAGTTGCGTAAAGCTCTTGATGAATGGGGATCTATTAGTGTTAGTGGCGGGTTTAATACTATACGTGTTGCTGGTATGGGTGGTAGTGGTATTGTTGGTGATTATCTAGCTAGTTTATCGCATGTATATGGTGGTTTACCAGTTTTTGTTTATAAGACTCATTTACCTCCGACAAGTGTTTCTAGTAGTGATCTCTTCTTTATTGTTAGTTATAGTGGTAATACTATTGAGACTATAAGGTTTATGGAGATGGTTAGAGGTAAGGGTTTTTTGGTTGTTGTTTCTAGTGATGGTTTTCTCGAGAAATATGCTTTAGAGAATAATTTAGCGTTTATAAAGGTTATTGGTGGTCTTGTTCCAAGAACTGCTCTTCCACATATGCTCTATTCTATACTCGGTCTCCTTGATTCTAGTGGTTATAGTATTGTTTCTAGAGATGAAGCTTATAGTGCATATGTTTTTATTCGAGAAAGGATCGATGATGCTTATAGTGAGGGTGTCGGGTTAGCTCGTTTTATATTTGATAATAGGGGTTTATTGATTCTTGCTACTCATTCTCCTTATGAAGCATTGGTTGTTCGTGGTAAGAATGAGTTTAACGAGAATTCTAAGATCCCTGTTAAAGTTGAGGTTTCCCCTGAGTGGATGCATAATGATATTGTTGGTTGGGAGAAACCTCTTGGTAGAGATTATGTTGTTGTTCTTGTTAGGGATGAGAGTGATGTTGTGGGTTCTAGGCTTGTTGATTATATGTATAGAGTTTATAATAGACTTGGTTTTCCCTGTTACAATCTTGTTCTCAGAGGTAATGGTTTTCTAGATAAATTATTATATGGTAGTCTAGTTTTTGGTTTTGCTAGTGTTGAGCTTGCTAGGTTGAGGGGTGTTGATCCATTAGTTACTGAGTCTATTGTTGAGTATAAGAGTGTTGTTGATAAAATATTTAGTGTTTAGGGTGGATATGTTGTTAGGTATGCTATTAATCCTATGAGCATTGCGTATAGTATGTTTTTTCTTGCTCGATCAAGTTTTTCTTTATCTTCTATGTTTCTAGTACTATTTATTATTTCGTATAGATATATTGTTACTGTTATTGTTATTAGTATATAGTAGTATATTGATACTCTACATATTACCCCAGTCATATATGCTAGTATTGTTGATGTTAAGGCGCTTATTTTTAGTAGTTTAATTGTTTTTTCTAAACCTATTTTTAATGGTATTGTATTGTATCCTTGTTTCTTATCTCCCTCAATATCTATTACTGCTTTTAATACTTCTCTACTTATTGATGCTGTGAATATTGTTAGTGAATATAGGGTTGCTAGTAGCATGTATTTTTGTTCTGGATTTACTGCAAAGTATCCGTATACTATTGGTGACGTTGTTGAGAATGCTACTATTAATTGGCTCCACCAATGTTTTCTTAAGAAGCTATAGATGTAGCTTATTAATGCATATATGGTTGTAACTAGGACTACTATTGCTCCTAATGGTATGTTTATTATTATAGTTAATACTAGGAATAATATACTTAAATCCCTGATCTTTAAAGGGTCAACTCTACCACTAGGTATTGGTTTCCATGGTTTATTTATACTATCAACATATCTATCCATGTAATCGTTGATCAACATAGCTGATGAAGAACCGAGAAAACCTGTTAAGAAACCAATAACTAGAACCATTATATCTGGTTTCCATCCACTATAGAGTATAATAGCAAATACAATACCCAAACCAGTCATAGATGAGTTTAAAACCCTAAATGAAACAATATAATCACGTAAACCCATAACTCATAAACCCTAAATGAAACAATTAATATACATAACCAAAAATAAATAATATAGTCCAGAGAAAATGATGAAACGACGGTAAACAAACCCTTAAACCATAAGGGGGATGAAGAACGTTTCCCAGACTGAACACTTCTCCACCAAAAACAAATCAAAGAAAAGAAGAGAATAGACAAGTTAATGAATAAACAATAAAGGAAATGTACGCCGTGGATAGGAGGAAGCACAGCCCTCTATGCTCCAAAGCCTCTTCAGGGGGATCTACAGCCAACCTAGACTAGGGAACCCCGCTCCTCCAAAAACCCGGGCGTGCAATAATACACGCCCAGGCCCGCCCCGGTGAGTAGCCCTGCGGCAATCGGGCGTTTGGGAGCGGCGGGCTAAACCCCTCGGGAGACAAACCTCCCTCGGGGCTTACACCCCCGCCCCATCAACCCCGTCTTCTACGGGAGCCCTACCCACTACGGGAAACCCCGTAGTGGACGGCCGCCTCTTTTCGGGGAGGGGTTCCCGCTTAGATGCTTTCAGCGGTTACCCCCACACGGCGTAGCTGCCCGGCACTGCCCTGGAGGACAACCGGTACACCAGAGGCCGCGGCGCCCCGTTCCTCTCGTACTGAGGGCACCTTAGGGGCTTGGTAGTCTCCGCCGTTTAGATCTTGGATAAAGTTTTTTCTCTAGAAAATACTCGGACCTTTCGTATATACGTAGACATAATACATCCTTAGCATGTTTATCATAGTAGAAACAACCATCACCGAATACTAGTCCCGCTAAATACTCATACAACAAAACTACACCATAATATCTAGCAAACCTATATAAAGCGGCGGAGACTAACCAAGCTTTCCCCTCAGGCGGCCCACACCCCCCGCGGGTAGAGTCCGACCTGTCTCACGACGGTCTAAACCCAGCTCACGTTCCCCATTAGTGGGCGGGCAGCCCCACCCTTGGGGGCTGCTGCACCCCCAGGATGGGAAGAGCCGACATCGATGTAGCAAACCGCGGGGTCGATGGGAGCTCTCGCCCGCGACGACTCTGTTATCCCCGGGGTAACTTTTC
>NJDP01000112.1 GCA_002254665.1 Desulfurococcales archaeon ex4484_58
AACATTGGAATATATGATAGCCCTATACATCAAAGACTATTATCTATGCGTGGAAGCGAACAGGTATTTAGATATACTACAGTATTATCTATACTACCCTCTCTACTAATAATATGGATCACTGCATCAAGGATACCACCAGTCCTGATCTCGATTCTTAGGAAAACTATAGCATTACTCAGAATAAGGGGGATTCCCCTCCAAAAAATAAAATATCAATTTACATATGCATTTTTCCTATGGCTTATACCCGGTGGCTTCATAGGTTTCATGTTAGGGCCTATGATTGGTTCACTACTATATAAGGGTACAGTATCGTATAATCTCTACATTGATTCTCTAACGAGAATATCTGATCCGCTAACTATAACTATAACGTTCATAATTACATTCATATTGATGATCGGGGCTATAAGAAATAGTTTCAACATAATATCTAGTGTACAACCAAAAGAATTCACTAAACCAACAATACTTGCTGAACTACCATTAATAGAACATGGATTATCTAAGCTATCTATCGTATTAGTTCTACTAGCGACCTACTATATTATTCGAGTCTTATTCCTTAACCCATATAGGATTCTAAGCGGCGTGACAGAAGCCAGTCCTTTGATATATATTGGTGGTTTTATAATGATGATTTTAGAGCCGATCGTGCTATTGTTTGGACCAGTGATCTTAGTCTATGCTATAGCTAAGATCATGATAGCCTATCCAAGTAAGACGAGCTATATAGCATCTAGAATAGCTAGTATATTTACTAAAAAGTATCGTGTATTAGTAGCTCGTTTTATAGAAATAAAACCAGCTCGTATATCTTTAGCTATAGTATTAAGTAGTTTTGCTATTAGCCTACTACTAGGTGGCTTATCGGGTATAGATTCTATAAAGACTATGTTCTCTGATCTTGGATCCGCTATTCATAGTGATGTCGATTACATGGTCTACAAACCACTCCTTATAAGTGATACGATAACAGTCGATCAACTAAAGTCTATTACAAGGAATGCTACCCAAGAAGTAAATGGTTCATATACAATCTCATTTCTACTGCTGGGAGTTATGAATCCTAAGTACATGTATAAGTATAGTAGCGGAGAAATCTATGTAGGTGGTCTTTACTATAAGTATCAGAAACCATATAATATTTTATTAAGAGAGGAAGAGATCCCATTAGGATATATTCTATTTATTGATAAAAACTTTACAAAGGTAGTTAATGTACCAAGCACACTGGGAATCAATAGTGATTTTAGAAATGCTATCGAGAGCGTTGAAAGGGGCGATAATAAGATCATATACGTGTTTAACCCAGTGGTTGAAGAAGAACAAGGTATACCTTATAGTAAAGAACCATATACTGGAACAGCATCTATATTTTTAGGTGATAAGTATAAGATCGGGGACTATGAGGTAGTATGTACTGCTAGAAACCTACCAGTAATTGGTGGATTTAAGGGTTTACCGGGGCTGCAGATTTATCCAGCAGAGATCAGTTTTAGTGAAGTAGCTGTTATTCCATTATATGCACCGAAAGAGAGGGGAGTAATCGTATCAATAGAGATGTTTAATGAATTTATCAACGCCTCTATGCGTAGGAGCTCATATATTGTGGGATACGTTATATTGTTTGTTAAAGGTGAAGTTGATGAGGAAGGTCTTGATAGGGTTGATTTTAAGATCTATTCATTAAAGGAGTTAAAGTATAGTTTAAAGAATGTTGAAAACTACATGGTTACAGGTCTTGATTTCACGATATCAATGGGTATAGCATTATTTATAATCACATTAGTCGTTCTAGGACTACTTTCTTACTCGATAATATATGAGAACCTATACAACTATACATTAATGCGTGGCAGAGGAGTACCGAGCAATGAAGTGTATAGTGTAAGTATTGCTGAAGCTTTTGCTATTTCATTACTAAGTATATTACCTGGTTTAGTGCTTGGAATATTTTTGGGTTATGGATTACCTATATTGTCTACTCAAACACTTAGCTATACAACATTATTCCTAGACACAGCTTATGGGGTAGTTCCTGTTGTTTCACTATCAATTAGCTCAGCATTAATATTAGTATTACTATTATTACTCCCGATAACTGTATCTCTAATAATGGTTTATTCTATTTATAAGAGGGTGGTACGTGAAGCATTAATATTGATTGGTAGCCATGCATAGGGTGGATTATAGTGAGTGTTGAGAAAATAAATAAATGGGTTAATCCGAGTAGAGTTAGAGAAAAAGGGTTCAATACTAAGGGTTTACCTGTTAATGTTAAAGAACTTGTAAAGATCTATAGTACTGGTAAAGGTATAGAGGTTCAAGCATTACGAGGAGTAAATCTATATGTAGGAGAGGGGGAAGCAGTCACTATTATGGGTCCATCCGGTAGTGGTAAGACTACACTACTTAATATAATAGGCGGTGTTGATAGACCAACTGGTGGAGAAGTTATCGTTGGAGATATTAAGGTCCATGAATTAAGCGATGATTTATTGGAGAAGTATCGTTTAAGTATTGTTGGATATGTTTTTCAAGCATTCAATCTAATCCCAGTTTTAACAGCTATTGAAAACGTTGCTTTACCAATGATCGCTTTTAATGTTCCACGCAATACTAGAGTTGCAAGAGCAAAGTGGTTATTAGAAATAGTTGGTTTGAGTGATAGGCTCTATCATAAACCCTACGAGTTATCGGGAGGGCAGCAACAAAGAGTAGCCATAGCTGTTGCTTTAGCAAATGATCCTCCATTAATTCTCGCAGATGAACCTACAGCTGAGCTTGATACTGAGAATGCTATGAATATTATTAACCTATTAACTAAGCTGAGTATTGAGCATGGAAAAACCGTGATCGTCTCTACACATGATCCTAGAATGGCTGTTAGAACGAAAAAGATCTTTAGATTAGAAGATGGGAGGATCAAGGGTGAATATAAACCAATGGAGATAACTGGGGGAGTAGTTGGTAGAGAAGCTGAATTATCAGAGGTATTGAAGACTAAATTAGCTAGTGTCGAGAAGGAATTTGAGGAGTTAATTGAAAAGTTTAAGAAACACGAGATCAGCCTCGAGGAATTTGACAGACAATATACTAGGCTAAAGAACTATATAGAGGTCTTAAGAGACTTATTACGTAGTATGGGTCATTAAGAATTAATAACCTTTCCTCTTAAGTTGCTCCTTAATACTCTTAACCAGCTTAGGACCAAATCCTGGAAGCCTCAATAATCTCTCTAGTGGTGTATTTGCTAAGTCTCTTAATGATCTAATACCATTATCTATGAGGGTACGAGCTCTAACTCTACCTACCCCCTCAAGCTCCACTAGTTCAATAGCATCTTCTTTAATACCATATTCTAGTCTCTTACTCAATATATCTAGTTCCCTAGATCTATCCTCATTACCAAGAGTTGCTTCTACACGTGATAATGCTGCAGCGATCCATGATGCTGTATCTCTAGCTGAATAGATATCTCCAGGGCCCACTCCATATCTTCTCATAATAGAATCTTCATCAACTTCATTGATCCAGTCATGAAGCATTTTTGCTTGTACATAGCTCTGCAACCATGAATAGTATTCATATTCATCATCTAGAGGTGGTTTAGGTATTATTCCTTCTTCGGCCAATAGTAATGCTTCATCTTCATATTCATCAACTATTCTCTCACTAATATATGGTCTACTCCTTAGATAATCCGGTGTAGAAGCTAATATATGGAGATAATATAGTTCACCTGGTTTTCCATCGATCGAATTCAAGTATCTATGTACACTCAAAGGGTCGAGGTATGTGATCGAGGTTATTATACCGAGTCTAGTTGCTTCTAAATACTCCTCCCTAACATTAACCATACCCCACTCGCTGAGATCACCTATTATCTTCTTTATACCATTTTCCAAGAAAATATGATCACGTGTTGTCTCATAGTATAGTGTATTCTTAAATATTCTCAATAGTTCATCATATCTCATTATCTTATTTGAAGAAACCAATGCTAAGACGTGTATCCTTAAGCTCCTCTCACCACTAAGTTTACTCGTCACAGGTTCCGGTGCATTATAAATATATTTTCGTCCCTCCCTATCGTTTTGAGCATCATAAATTATAGCTTCACCTAAATCATCATATTGTGGACGACCGGCTCGCCCAGCCATTTGTTTATATTCGAAAACTGGTATGTTTGTATAATGCGAGGATCTAGGATCATATCTCTTGATAGACACTAATACTCTACGTGCCGGGAGGTTTACTCCAGCAGCTAGTGTAGGTGTCGCGAAGACCACCCTAACTATATGATCCCTAAAAGCTTCTTCAACAACTTTTCTTGCAATACTACTTAAGCCTGCATGATGATATGCAACACCATTACTTATCAGTCTACCTATTTTTTCACGTTCAAGTTTTGATGGTGAATCCTTCAATTTATCTAGTAATTCCTTTAACTTCGCTTTATCGACTAAGTGTTTATATAGACCGAGATAACCAATGATATTTTCAGCCCATTCCTCAGCTCTCCTCCTATTATGCACAAAAACAAGCACTTGTAGATCATTCAATATGCTTTGAATAGCTATGTTTAATGCCGAGTTTCCAACTCTATAACTAACCCTTTCTACTCTACCATCATTATAGAAAATTACTCCCCTCCTCCTATTATAGTATCCCTCAACGAGTTTAACCGGTCTCCAAGAAACATCTACTAGTTCAGCTCTTATCCACTTAGCTAATACGTGGGGGTTACCTATTGTTGCAGATAACCCTATCACTTGTATGTCTCTACCTAAGATCCTTGCAATGATCATCTCTATAATAGGTCCTCTCTCCGGATCATTAATCATATGTAGCTCGTCGATCACAAGGCATTTAATCCTATTAATCCACCTAGGCTTTAATCTTAATAAACTGTCGAATCTCTCATAAGTAGCTACTACTAGATCATTTCTACCAAGATGTTCTGCCGGTAAATCATAATCTCCAGTCGAAATACCTATCTTAAAACCTATTTTCTTTAACGTTGATAACTCTTCAAACTTCTCTGAAGCAAGCGCTCTTAATGGAACGAGATAAACCCCCATTCCACCATTGTAGATATTCTTTACTAACCCGAGCTCTCCAATTAAAGTCTTACCACTAGCTGTTGGGGCAGCTACAACTAGATTTTTACCATTAAATAAACCTTTAGAAACAGCCATTCTCTGAACAGGGTTAAGTTTAGAAATACCCCTCTCTCTAAGTAATTCTATATACTCATTTGGTAGACCGTAATCTATTAAACAATCTACATCCAATACTATAAACCACCATTTCTTCTACAAATAAAAATAACCTTAATATAATGTTA
>NJDP01000113.1 GCA_002254665.1 Desulfurococcales archaeon ex4484_58
TGAACAACTAGATAAATTAGCTCATGCAGCTGGTACAGACTACTATAATCCATACCAGGTAATGTTGGCTGAGAAACTAGTTAGTATTGCTCCTGGTGGTTTTGAGAAAAAAGTGTTTTTCTCGAATAGTGGTACAGAAGCTAATGAAGCAGCATTAAAACTTGCTAGACAAGCTACCGGTCGTAAATTCTTTTTAGCTTTCATAGGTGCTTTCCACGGTAGATCAATGGGTAGTTTAGCGCTTACAGCTAGCAAAACTGTCCATAAAGAAATGTTCTTTCCATGGATGCCTGGTGTAATACATATACCATATCCAAACCCATACCGTAACCCCTGGGGTATTGATGGATACGAGTATCCAATGGAGCTTGTAAACCGAGTACTCGATTATATTGAGGAGTATATTCTCGATAGATATATTCCACCAGATGAAGTAGCTGCACTATTTACAGAGCCTATACAAGGTGAGGGAGGATATGTCATTCCACCAAAACAGTTCTTTCCAGAACTAAAGAAGCTATTGGATAAACATGGTATATTACTAGTTGATGATGAGGTACAGATGGGGCTTGGAAGGACTGGTAAAATGTTTGCTATAGAATACTTCAATACAATACCGGATATAGTGACTCTTGCTAAAGCACTGGGTGGTGGAGCAATACCTATTGGTGCAACCATATTTAGGAAGGATCTTGATTTCAAGAAACCAGGTAGGCATAGTAATACTTTTGGTGGTCATGCATTAGCATCCATAGCGGCATTTAAAACTATAGAGGTCATTGAGAAGATCCTACCGAATATACAGAAACTAGAACCGATATTCCGTGAAAAAATATTGTTGTGGAAAGAAAAATATGAATTCGTAGGAGATGCTCGTGGATTAGGATTAGCATGGGCTATAGAGATAGTAAAGGATAAGAAATCCAAGAAACCGGATCCAGAGAGACGTGGCAAAATATTATTGAATGCGCTAAGGAAAGGATTAGTACTACTAGGATGTGGTAAGAGTAGTATAAGGATCATACCACCATTAATAATAACCGAGGAAGAAGCAAAGATCGGATTAGAGATCATTGAAAAAGCACTAGAAGAATCAAAGTAAACATTATAAACTAGATCGTGGTAATCGATAAACTATAATTTATTTATCAAATCTTTTCTCAAAATAACATTTCTATCAACATCAACATTACAAAAACAATCGGTACTAACCATGATCGCTATAGCTACATGAAGTAGATCAAGCGTTTTAATCTTAGTTCCTTGAAGTTCTATATTTAAGAATTTAATCGTAGCTAAAGCATAAACTAATGGTTCTTCTAGACCTATTCTTGGATAAACAGATGCTAATTCTACAGCGTTAATTTACTTGCGATCCCCCTATAGTTTCTATATCTTTTTATTAATTAGCTCTCTAAGCCTTTAGATGAAGAGGTTCTTTCTGATCAATTGCTAATGTCGTAATACTAGTCTAGATAGATCACTTCCTATCCTCTTCTAAAATCTCTCATTCAATCCTCCATGACTTAATCTTAGACCTTTTCTAGCTTATTCTTTAGCTCTACAATGAATTTTATCCCAATACATGATCTCTTCTCTAATCCACTCTTAATCAATATATTGAAAGTATGGCTTCTACTCTGTGTTAATCCATATTTAACCGTTTTATCAATGAGTTTTAGAACTTCTTTAACCTTGATAGATACAGTTATGCTTACACTCAATGTGCTTAGTATACCGGAATTAACATGTGATCTAAATATTTTTATCTCCATTCGTAGGGAGGCTATGAGGATAGATTTATTCTTCTAAATATACAGTATCCTAGAATGAAGGTTCCAATAATCCATAATATAGTAGATATAACCGCTAGTAACGGGTTAGCTGTTGGTACTTCTTTTATTATCTCATAGTGTAGATTTATATAGTAGTTAGAATATGTTGCTGAACACTTTGGATTAAAATATGCTAGTAAATAAGTATACTCTGTGTATGCAGCGAATCCTCCCCCAATAGTTAGTGCGAATATTAATATTATAATGTTCCAGAATAATGTGAATAACAGATAAAACATGATCCCTATAGCTAGGTATGCGCTTGAACGGATACTACTAGCTAATAGATAGAATAGCGAATAGAAAGCGATCAATGAACCGACTATTCCAAAATACAGTAATATCCAACTATAAGTATCCAACGTCGTTCCCAGCAATAATATGTTTCCAAAATATACACTTAACACGAGCGCAGCAGTGGTTATAAAAGCGGTTAATATACCTGCTAAATATCTTGTTAAATAAATATCCCAGCGTGTAACTGGTCTAGCAAGTATGAACTCTAATGCACCAATACTTCGTGGTTTAGCCATTAAACTATATGCTAGATATAGGAATACGATGGGGAAGAACTGGACAAATAAACCAAGACCAGCTGTGCTAGACAATGCACCAGCATATATTGCTTCGATCGGGAATAGTAATTCATAGTTGATCGTTTGTATAGAACTAGAGTTATCATACTTAAATCTAAGCACAAGATCGGTCTTATTTACATCTAACCTTAAACTATATACTCCAAAATACTCGTTTCTAAGTTCATCTAATAAATTATATGAGAGATTCTCTGGAACCTTAACTTCACCAAAACCAAACATTCCTGGAGTGAAGCTCTCCGATTTAATAAAACTATATTCAATAGTAAATCTAGGTTTATAGTTATTAACGGAATTGGTAATGTTTAGAGCCATTAAAACTAATTTTGCTTCACCACTGGATTTACTCAATAAAATCAATTGATCCCATACAATAGCCACCGGGATCTCGCTGGGAACACCTATATTTGATGGAAATGGTGATATTGTTTTAGGGAGTTTCTTTGTAAGTATAGTTATATATGCTCTCGTAGCTAGTGGCCAGAAATTAGTTTGTGGTAATTGCTCTATAGGTCTAATATATAGTGTTGATTCACCCATGCTAGTAGAGATCTTTACCTCTACACTATACTTTTCTTCATTTACATACTTCTTTAAAACTTTACATAAACCTTTATCGTTGATCGTGAAATTCCCATTAACGTTATAATCAGCTAAAACACTATCATTTACTGGATTATTGAATTTGATATTTGCTCTATCAACCAGCTCACCCTTCATATCATATACTATACCCATGAATACACATGTGTTGTTCTCCTCATAAACTAGAGCCATCATATTAACTGGTGGATACTGTGTTATCATAGCATTATATGATAGATAAGATGTACCAATACCACCTATTGTGAATAGAATTAAGAATAATAGTGTAGAGAGACGTAGAAAAGAACGTTTAAAATCATATAGTATAGGGGTTAAAGATTCGATCATCTCTCTTCACCTATGATCTTAAAGAATACTTTCTCTAAACTACTCTTAACCATAGATACTTCTTCAACTCTATACCCATTCTTAACGAGAACTCCAACAATCTCGGAGGAATCTGTACTCGGCTCTTCTATTAAAACAATTTTTTCTCGAGCTTTAATATTAATAATACCATACTTATCTAGGATAGCCTTGATCCTATCATCAACACGGTCAACCTTGATCTTTAGGATTGGTTTAATCAGTGCCCTGATCTCCTCAATATTCATCTCACGTATAATCCTACCCTTATGGATAAAAACTACGCGATCAGCTATATTCTCGACTTCACTCAAGATATGCGAAGAAAACAAGACCGCGTATCCTTCCTTCCTAAACTTAACAGCTAGGTCCCTGAAAAAAGCTATACCCTGCGGATCAAGACCATTAAGGACTTCATCAAATAAGTAATTATCAGGGTTATTAATCATCGATACAGCCAATGCAAACCTCTTCTTCATACCCTGTGAATACTCTTTAAGCTTCTTATATAAAGCATTACCAAGACCAACTTCTTCGAGAAGCTTCTTGCCAAGACTACGAGCTTCACTAGCACTATAACCATAATAACCAGCTAAATAAACAAAGTAGTCGAGAGCTTTAGCATCTGGTTCAAAAATAGGTTGTTCTGGAACCCATCCTATATAACGAGAAGCTCTACGTTTATCATGGACAATACTGTATCCATTAATCAATACATCACCTTGATCAGGCTGTAGAACACCAACAGCAATCCTAATAGTAGTTGTTTTACCAGCACCATTCAAACCAACATAACCTACAATCTCACCATTACGTATATTGAAAGAAACATTATCTAAAGCCAAGAAATCACCAAACCTCTTAGAAACACCTTTTATCTCGATCAATCTTACCAAACCCCCATTCAATAATTAATATTACTTCAAAATTTAATAAAATAAAATTCTATGATAGTATAATATACGTTTTTATCGAGACCTAATAGGAAACTAGAATAGCAAAGCTTTACTGAATATCAAAATATATAATCGTTACTAACATAAAAATACTCACAGTAGATAACTAGGTCTATATAGGGTGGAGTTTTTGCGTATCTATTTACTTGTATTCCTGATATTTTTATCGAGTATGTTCATTAATAATATGAATTCTATATATATTCCACAAGATAATGATCAATACGTTTTCCCAGGAATCATATACATTGATAGCGATGGATCCATCTATCCTATAGATGCACCGATAGATATAATAAATGATACGTATTATATGTTAACGAAAGATATCTGGGCAGAAGAGATCCTTATATTTCGGGATAATATAGTATTTGATGGAAACAATCATTTACTTAATCTCTCAGAGGGGATCACTTTATACTCCGATAATTTTACATTAAAAAATACATATATTCATGTGAGAATGTCTGATTGGGGAATTAATGGTAGATATGGATACTATATAAGTTTGATCAATAATACAATACTCAATTCTTATGGAGCAGCACAATTTTATTCATCCGTATACATTGTTTTCGCAAATAATAGAGTTATAAATACAACATATGGGTTTGAAGTATATGATTCGATAAACATAAGTATCGAAAACAATACTTTTATAAACAACCTACTTGGAGGAATATTGATAGAGCCTTATACATGGTATTATGGTCAACAGTACATCCATATTCTAAACAATAAGCTCATAAATAGCTATATAACTTTATTAACTTACTCTGATTTTAAATATGAGTTTCCATTAGAATTGATAATAGATAATAATACAATTGATGGTAAACCAATATTATTCCTTAAGAACATAGGTAATAAGACATTTTCGCATGAAGAATATGGTGAAATAATTGTTTATAACGTAACCAACATATTGTTTAAAGACATACTTGTTGAAGTAAATAGATCTGCTCTAATAATGATCTCTTCAAACAATATCA
>NJDP01000114.1 GCA_002254665.1 Desulfurococcales archaeon ex4484_58
CGCAAAGCGTTCGTGAACACCGTCAGAAACCTCAAGGTGCTCGGGGCTTTAGCACGTGAATATTCGGTGACGCTGTGCCTCGAAAATCTCGATGACAATAGAGTCTGTTGTACAAACCTCTTAAAAATCATTAATAAGTTCTATAATAAAGAATCAGCAATAGATCTATTAGCATCACTGCTAGTGTATAACGAGTTAAAATGTAGTGGTAGAACTCATTTAATGAAAAAACTAGGTATTAGTGAAAGGAGTGCAAGGAAAATAATTAAAAAACTATTAGATATGGGAGTTTTAATGAAGAGAAAATATGATACATGTATTAATGAAGAGATAAATAGTGATTTTTTACTAGAGAACTCTATACTGAAAATAAATGATCGAGTAATAACTGTGACTAGTGGTTTTTGTAGTTCTATATTAGAAACTTTAGATAAAAACATTGTTTCATTAAGAGATTATATAGTTGTATTAAACAACGACCCAGAATGCATAGAATTGATTGGATACTATAACTCTGAAAAACAACAATTCGTTTTTCCTCGGGTACCACTAGATTATACTAGGAAGTATGAAAAAGAATTAGCAAAAATGAAGCTGAACAGAGACTCTATCATAGTTATTTGGAAGAAGTATAGACCATATAGATCAATTGCTACATTACTCTATGGATTATATATGATCTGTTTAAAAAGAATACGAGGGAATAAGTAGGGATCTATTATTAACTTCTACTTCAAATAATCTTAAACCAAATGCTTTCTCGAGTATATGTTTAGATCTTATAAGTTCTCTATACTCACCACTAAAGACTATTTCTCCATTATTAATGACTATAAAATACTCCCCAACACTTAAACCAAATAGTATGTCTTGTGTAGTAAAAACTACTACGTGATCCCTACTCCAATCTCTAATAATCCTAGCTATAAAATTCTTTGAACCAGGATCAATATGGGCATCCGGTTCGTCAAATAGTAGGTAACGTGGATTCTTTACAAGTGCAGATGCGATAACTACTCTCTGTAACTCTCCTGAACTAAGTTCAGATAATTTACGATTAAGCATGTTTCCTAATCTAAGTTTTTTAGCAGTATTTATTACAGCTTCATAATCCTCTCTACTCTCCATGAAACCCTTTGATATCGGATATCGTGAGATTAATAGAGTATCGAGTACGGTGAGAGATAGGAGTTCATTTATATATAGGTGAGAGGTATACGATAAGATCCTCGCAATAGTTTTTAGTGGTGTTTTTGAAATCTCTAAACCATCAAGATAAATACTACCTTTAAAATCAATTATTTTCGATATAGCTCTTAGCAACGTAGTTTTACCTGCACCATTCGGCCCTAGAATACATGTTATCTTATCACCGGGCATCTCTAATGATATGTTTTTAAGAACTATCCTTCCATTATATCTTACATCTAAACCAGCTATCTTGATCAACCCACTCTACCCCTAAACCTAGTTAATATTAAGAACAAGAAGAATGGAGCTCCAAAGACAGATACTATTGCACCAGTAGGTATTTCCCCAATATAGTTTGATAGTATCATACGTGAAAAATCATCAGTCAAGAGAAGTAAAAGAGCAGATACTACACCGGATAGAGGAGAAACTAATCTATTATCAATAGTTTTAATTAAGAAACGCGATATATGAGGAGAAACTAATCCTATAAAACCTATTAAACCATAGAGAGAGACAACTATTGATGCTAGTGAACCAGATAAGATTATAGTTAATGATCTATAGAATCTAGGGTTAAAACCTAATTGTTTAGCATATATATCACCAAGCATCAATGTATTTAAAGGTTTAACTAATATAAAATATGAGGATAGGAGGATAATTGATAAGATCATCAATAATAAATGATGATCAGGCGATGCAAGAGCAAAGCTACCAATGAATAAATGTATAGCTAAGGGATATTTTGAGGATACGATATAGATTAATAGAATAGATAACCCGGAAAACAATGAATTGACACCTAAACCAGACAATACATATGCTGTATCACTACCACCTATAGTTTCAGCTATTGATATAGTTATAAATAATGCAGTTAAACCACCTATAATGGCTACCGAAGACGATACGTAGATGTTAAAACCAAACAATATAATTGAAAGATAAACAGTAAATAATGAACCACTACCAATACCTAAAATATAATGATCAACTAAAGGATTACGAAGACAAGCTTGTAGATAAGAACCAATCACTCCTAAAATAAAACCAGTAAAGACAACAGATAATACTCTATTAAACCTATAGTTCAACAGAACAGTAGTTAGAGGCTCATAATATATTGAAAAATACATTAGAACCGCTAATAATAAAATAGAAGTAGCTAATAAGAGTAGTGAATAAACTGTTTTTTCAAGATACAAAAAACTATCTCCTCCTCATAGATACAGCATACCCAGCCAAGAAACCAGCTATAAATACTGGGATTAGAAATAATGCCACCCTATATAATACTGGATACTCCATTAATGGTTGTTCAATAGTTGTTGAAGTATTCGTTAAGAAGTTACCAATAGCTTCATATAAATACTTGGGAACATTAATTATTCGTGGACCCGGTCTAACGAGAGAGTTCACTACATCTTCTCTGAGAAAAATAATTGGTTTGTCAAGCGTATATAAACCAGTACCTTTCAACGACTCCTCTGTCACACTTGTAGAGGCTATTAATATTATGTCTGGAGACCACTTCATAATAGATTCTATATCAACATTAACCCAACCCATTAATTCAGCAACATTAACTAAACCAAGTTTAGATAGAATATCATCTATAAAGGTAGCTTTACCAGCAACCCATATACCCTTATATACGTCGACAACCACTAGAACCCTCGAAGCATTGAGCCCAAGAAACTTATTTCGATACTCTACAAATTCCTTCTCAACATTATTTATAAAAGAAGAAACTTTTTCTTGGACATTAAAAATTGTAGCTATAATATTGAAATCATAGTATATATCGTTTAATGAACGTGAACCACCACCATTTAAATATACAACTTTTAATCCATAATCCTCGAATACTTTAAGTAGGGGTTGATGTGCACCCTTATCAGCGAGTATCAGGTCTGGTTTTAAATAAAGAATCTTCTCAACATCAATAGTAGTCCACCAATAACCACCAACGTTCTCAACATTATATTCTCTAACAAAAACGTCAATATCCATGTAGGGATCATAGTATGAAAAATTATCGACACCTACAATAACGTGTTTAATATCTAAATAGAAGAGAGTCTCGGTTATACTTGGAGCTAGCGAAACTACCCTAACTGGTTCTTTATCTATCTCAACTGTTCTACCAAGAGCATCTACTATGGTAATAACTTTATTTCCTTCTTGGGCTTGACAATACATGGTAGGTAGTAGTAGAGATAGTATTAAAAATAGAATCGATAGCTTATATATGTCTAGTTTATGTGGTTTTATCCATTTAAGACTCAAATTGGACACCTTGTCCAATGTATTGTTTTGCATCCTTTTAAACTTTTTCTATGATCAGGGATAACTTTTAGATCTACTATACTTAACGTAGAGATCATATGGTAAGCCACATGTATATTTAAGATTCTCTAGTTCAACTGGATGAGGTTTAGCAATGACAATTAGGCTATGAGGCGGAGGTGGATAGGTATAATCAGGTAGTTTGGATATCTTATCTGCTACTATATATTCATCATCCAACCCTATACGAGCAAGACCTACACCCAAAGTATCGCCGATCATGTTTTTATCGTCTATTTCGAGCAATATATTAACTGCCTCATCTATAGTCATATACTTATTCTCTTCAACACTGATCTCTAATAACACAAGTGTATGAAGATCTCTCGATAAATTATCATATATAGCCTCTATAACAGAGTATGGTTTCGACAATCTGGGATAAACTAGGGTAACTGTTTTACCGAATCTATATGCTTGCAGACCCGTACGTGAAGCCGCCAACGAGTATATCGATAAACCATTAACTACTACAACTTCAACGTTATTCTTTAATGCTTCTACACGTATAGCATCATGTGTAGTAGCTATAAATGGGTCTCCCGGCACAATTATAGCTATGTCCCTGTGTCTAGCTTCTTCAATTATTCTCCTAATATTCTCTCCTTCTAAATCCCTTCTTTTAGCATAAACTATCTCCTTGTCTCTAAGTATAGAACTTAAAATTTTATAGCTAAAGTCTGGGACAAGATTAGTATATGTATCAATGTAGATCTTGTCTGCCCTTATAATATAGGAGATAGCTTCTATCGTTAAGTGTTTAATAGATAGCCCAGTACCGATGAATATTAACATTTACGATCAACTACTATCCCATACCCTTAGATACACGAGACAATAATACATAAACAACAATAACCCCAATCATTCCAAGACCAATTACAGATATTACAGGAACCAGTTTATTCTCATTACCACTTTTAACCTCGAATACGTCTCTTGGTAGATTTGTATATGACAGGTATAAGTGATAAACAAGTGTATTAGTTTTTGTATCATAAAACTTTAGATCTAGTAGTAGACCAGTATATCTTTCAACGATAGCTTCTACGCTATAAGGTGAACTATACCCACTACACCTATATATCTTCAAAACTGTTTCTTCGCCACCAGTAACATTTGTTACATACTCTTCAAAAGAATCAATCGTTAGGTCCAGGGTTTTATATGCGAAAGGCCCGCCACCAGTAATGAGGGGATTCCAATCATCAATTGGTACTGGCACAGATACTGTTATTTTCCGAGAAGCTTCTGCTCGAACAATATCATACTCGAGTATTGAGGGGATATATTGTGAGAGCTCTAAAGCTGAAACACCAGTTGTATTAAAAACTGCTGCGTCTCCATATGTGTAATAGTATGTTATGTTAAAGAATAGATCCGAAGATACAAATTTATCTTCAACAACGACTTTATAAACATATTTTTCAACTTTTAACTTACTATAATCTTCTAGAACATAAACAAAACGAGAACCGATTTCAATAGCGTTAGTAAGAGGTGAGCTATATACAATACCCGATCTAAACACACTTACAACTACCAATAACATAAACACCAGCATTATCAAGTCTTTACACATGTTTTCCTAGCCTCTCCGAACCTTTATTGTGATTAGGTATTCTTACGACATTAATACATATATATTAAGGGGAATTATAAGATTAATCATTATTTATAAAGGTTACGCATATGCTCTATTTTATCAAAAATCTTCTTAATATACTCTACAATATCTTCTGCATCGAGTTTAGGTAAGAATATTT
>NJDP01000115.1 GCA_002254665.1 Desulfurococcales archaeon ex4484_58
GAGAAAATACTACCTCCTAAAGAACACAATTTATATAACATGGAGATTAGACCAGAAGATAAATTGATTGTACTGAGATATGAAGAAGCTACAATTGAGAAGGGATATGTTGATCTAGGTGTTGAACTAGGTTTTAAAATAAATGAGTACGAATGGGTTAGACCTGGGAGTTTCGATAAGTTATGGAGAGAGATTATTCGAGAGAGTGGACATATATCTATTATTGGTTGGAGTGAAGCTACAGAATCATTTATAGATGAAGTAGTTAATATCCATAAAGCTTTAGGTAAAATAGTTGATGGTAGATTATCTCCTGGATATCGCTTTGAGAAGACATTGATTCTATTATCATCAAAGAAAGAGATAAGTGGATCAGGGCTTGAGGATGTAGTAGTTGTTTATGGAGATTATACATCACTCGCTAGTCTACGCCGTGTAGGTGTATCTACAGCTGATATTATAGTTGTTAGTATCGGTGAAGACGATAAAACTACACATACACTACTACATATATTCAATCTATTCAAATCTAAATCAGATAAAAGCCTAGAAGGAGGGAGGTTTAAAAGACCAATAATTATAGCTGAAACAGTTCTTAAGAGAACAGCTGAGCTTATACTTGATAATGATTTAGCTGATGTAGTTATTGCTAGTAGATGTTTTGCTGGTAGAGTATTAGCCTATGCAGCATTAGACCCTGCAGTTTATAGTTTCCTAGCAGATGTTGCAAGTGGAACCCATGGAATGCTCGATCTAAGAGAGATCGATGCTAGTGTTATTATAGAGAGAATGCCTCATAAAGAGAAAACCATTAGTTTCTCCGAATTATTCGAACACATGGTTAATACGTTGAATATGATACCTTTAGGGATAATTACTAAACATGGAAACGAAGATACTATAATATATATTCCAAAGCCCGATAGAAAAATTAGTGGAGGAGAGAAAATTATAGCGTTAGCATATTATACCTAAATAATTTCTTTTACACCGATCGCTTCCTCACTAATGGTTCTCCTACCAATAGGTCTAATATGAGCTCTTACTCGGAGAAAGTTTAGTATAGTTGCTTGGATCAATAATAGGAATGCTGAAATCAATAATGATACCCCAAACACTACATTACTTGCATGATGTATCAAGGAATATGGCAGATAATATAGTGGGTAACCGAAAATATCTTTATAAGATAACATCCCAGTTAATAGCATAAATGCCGATACAAAAAATATAATAGCATCTATTAATACGAGTATTAATGCTAATGTGATCCAGAAAGACCTAGACTTATAGAGCTCTATAATAACCCCCTCTTCCGTTTGTACTTGAAATCTCTCTCCAATAAAATCTAGTTTTGTACGTAGGAATCTAAGTACTCTCTCTATAACTATTAAGATGATCAATAATAGTATTGAGGTAATTGCTAATATATACGATACAAACATGAATGCAATTAGAGATACTATAGTTAATGCTATTCCTACATATACTATTACGAGCATTAATGTGATCCAAAAACTAGATTTTTTATGGACAACAATAATACCTCCATCTACAGTTTTAAATGTAGCTAGATCCTTATCCATATCAGCTTTTCTCCTTAAATGATTCAATACAAATACATAGATCAGCGATAGTAGTGAGGGGAATAAATTGAATAAACCAGCTAATGGTGAAATCACCATGTTTGTAAGTGCTGTAAATAATAATGTAATAAAAAATATGATTTGTATAGCCATTAATACTGTTATGATAGTTGATGTTTTCTCTTCAATCGATATAAGAGAACCGGACTCATCTACTACATGATATAAAACCAATATATACACCAGTATAGATACTCATAGTAATAAATTATCTAGTTTCAACCCTCTTAAAATCTATTGTTTTTGATCAATAAATTGTCATAATAAGTTGCTAACTGAATAGAACTATTTAATTCCCATAGGATCAATAGAGCAGGGTATAGATGTAAAATATATTACATAGTATTGCTAAATGATTAACATATATATTCTCTATTTTCATGGTGGTTTGTAGTGGATGATAGAGTAGTTAGAACTATTTGTCTATTATTAACCATAATTATTGTATCACAAGTAGTATCTGCTTTCCCGACTACGAAGTTGTACCCTATAAATGAATCTAGTATCATCAGGGAGTGGTGGAGCGTTGATCGTGATAGAGACTTTATAGATGACATGCTTGAGGATAGTAGTGGTATTCAAATAATATATATTGTATTTGAAGATAAAACTAATCCATTATACAAGTATTGGATCGAGAAGTTGGGTGGAAAGATAATCTATGAGTATCGTTATGTACTATATGGATATACTATTCAATTCCCCGTTGATAGATTGGATGAATTACTTTATGTATTTAGACAAATAGACCTCAACAATAATGGTTATGCTGATATATTATATGTTCAGAAACCACGTGTATACAAGCCATTAATGCATTGGGCTTCTAGAATAATAGATGTACGTACACCTGTATGGGATCTAGGTTATATGGGTGATGGTGTCCGTGTAGCTGTACTTGATACTGGTATTTATCTTGGTGGACGTGGATTCAATAAGTCTAATGTAGAATTCTATGATCTAGTGAATAGTCAAACCACTCCATATGATGATGTTGGTCATGGAACTATGGTTTCATACTGTATAGCCGGTAATATTACTCCTCTACCAGAGTTGGGTGAACAAGATAATGAGGTTCTCTCTACTTATCTAGACTATATCATAGTTGAAACAGATCAATACTACTATGTAACCGGACCATTAATGGTTACTAGTAATGCTTCATCACTAAACATGTATGGCATGGTTATACTCTATAATACTAGTGCTCAGGGTATGAGTGGTTTTATAAATGCTTCTTATCTAGTCCATTATCCAAGCTATACAATCGATGATTTTGGAGCATATGATCAAGTTTGGCCTTTAAATATAAACTACGTACTACTATCTAATAATTACTACTTAGCAAACCTAACATTATCTTCTCCAATAAATAATCCTCCACCAGGCCTCTACTATATATGGGTAAAATTCAATACTCCCGCTCTTGGATACCTAGCTGAAGTAATGGGTGTTGCACGTACACCATTGATCGATGATGGGTATCCAGCTAGTTCTGGTGTTGCTCCTAAAGCTGGACTTGTAGTGTTTAAGGTAGGTGATAGTAACGGTATATATACTAATTTAGCTGCACAAGCACTAGACACTATTGCTGGGTGGAACAACGACACTGATCCAAGTAACGATGTTAATATTGCTAGTATGAGTTTCGGAGGATCAAGTAGTGACCCAACATTTTATCAATCAATAAAGAATGCTATGAATTATGGAGTATTATCAGTTGTAGCAGCTGGAAACGATGGACCTGGAAGTAACTATGCTGGAAACACCTATCCAGCAGCTTATCCAGAAGTATTAACTGTAGCTGCAACCAATACTATTGGTAACATTACCTCATATAGTAGTCAAGGTGGAGGATCAGCTGTCGATCCAACAATGATCAAGCCGGATGTAGCTGCCCCCGGAGGATCATACTATGGACCATTAGCAATGCGTGATAGTGATCAAGATGGTGAAGTAGTATTTGAAACTGGTGATTTATTCGAGATCGAATACAATGATACACAAACAGCTATGGGTACTAGTTTCGCTACACCAATAGTATCTGGTCTCGCTGCATTGATTATTGAAGTATTTAAAGATAAAGGTGTATGGGAAAATGATCGTTTCCACGTATTATTGGTTAAAACAATCATTATGGCTTCAACCCATGAAACTTATCCATTAACTAGAGAAAGAGACCCTAGTGATAGTCCAACACTTGATCGTGGAGGCAAGGATGTTCATGAAGGATATGGTATGGTTGATGGTTATGCAGCTATAAAGCTTGCCGAGAAAGTAGCTGATCTACTACTGTATTGGAACGGTACATTGCCTAGTTATGAATATGATTATGGATTAGATGATAATATTGCTCCCTTTATTGATCTAATAGAGACTCTACGTGATGGTATAATCTATAATGAATCGAGCGTTAATAACTTATTAGATATACCAATGGGTAAATCTAGCTATGTATTACCAGTTCATTTTGAGAGATATACTTGGGTTATTAATGGTACAGAGTATCCTAGTAAATATGGTTTAAGATTGAGAGTGAGTTCATCCGATCCAAGCAATACTGATTTTGATACAATACTTTATCTCTACAACTCATCAGTATACGACTTAGTATTATTGAATAATACTAGTGGTGGTAAGGGAGTACTTGATGAAACAATATATTTCACACCACCAAGTGACGAATTAAACGATGACTACATATATTATGTAGCAGTTAAGAGAGCATCGGAGGACTCTGCTGGTGGACAATTTAGATTGGCTATCGGACCCGGTATTGAGGCTAGGTTCGTAAATGGTAGATATATATGGGTGAACGCTACAGCTGTCTCTCCAGTAACAACTACTCCATATGCATTGATCCTAGTCTACTACCGTAATGCTTCTGGAACATATATTCATAGACAAGCAGTAGCTTCTACAACTGATCTAGATGGATACGCTCATATCGAGGGATATATTAAGATTATTGATGGATTAGAAGATGGTGTTCTCGAGAGATTAGAGGATGACTATGAATGGTTTGTAGGTATAGTATTTACTATTGATAAGAGAGTACTAAGCAATCTTACACCATCAAGTGTAGTTGAAGGCCCGGTTGTTGTTAAAGTATCTATTGGTGAACCAACAATACTAGATATATCGGCTCCAACCACAGTATATGATCATGAGTTATTTAATTTAACGGCTAGACTGATCTATAACGATACTGGTTTACCAGTAGTAGGTGCTACTATATGGTTCTATAGAAGCACCGATCTGTCAACATGGATCTATATCGGTGAAAACACTACAGATACAAACGGTTATGCTTATCTATGGATTAATGAATCAGAGAATGGGACATACTACTATTTAGCAGTTTATCCTGGAGACAATAATACACAATATACATGGACTGGATATGCGGTAGTAGTTAAAGTTTATCTAAGAACAAATATATCGTTGATAGTATCAAATACTAAACGGCGAGTCTTGGGGAACTCACTCACGAAAAACGGTTGATTTCTTCTCTTCCCCAAGCTGAATCTCTTCCGCAGTCCGAAGA
>NJDP01000027.1 GCA_002254665.1 Desulfurococcales archaeon ex4484_58
TCTTGACTACTCTATGTTCTTCTTATCAAAAGTTGATCAGTCAAAGATAGATCCCCGTTTACGTCCTCTTTATCGATCCATTGTAGATAATGATCAAGCTAGTTTGTTTAAGTATCTTAGTAGAAAGTATCCATTGGAGACAATAGAATATTTAACTGTCAAAGTATGGGATTCTATACGTTCATTTGAGGGGATGGATAAGGATTTATTGTGGAGAGCTATTGAGCTTGGATATAGGGTTTTAAAGTATAATTTACATGGTATGGATTATCTAGGTGAGACTCGTACATCCTATGTTCGCGGTAGAATAGCTGTTAAGAAGACTATGTATAATTTCGCTAGATACAACTATACTGTTGTTAGGAGATATAAGGAGAAAACCTCAAGGATGATAGCTTTAGTAGATGTTAGCGGTTCTATGCTCAAATTCTCTACATGGGCTGTTCTATCTCTTTCATCTATTCTACCTGTAGTTAAAACAACTATTTTATTCACTGATAAAACCTATATTTCCAGAGCACCACGTAAAACCTCTAGATACGTTATCATTAACTATTTAGAGAAACTATTTGTTGAAGGTTTCCGTGGATATACGAATATAAGTCTTGCTTTGAGAACTTTGAATGAGATAGCTGGTAATAATGATGTAGCTGTTTTATTTAGTGATTTGGAACAGACGGTTAAGGATTCTGAGCCTTGGGTTGAAGCTTCTAAGTTTTTATCTCTTGGTGGACGTAGATTAGTAGTGTTTGTTCCACCTTATTATCGTAGTGATGTGGCTCGTGAGTTTATGCGTATTGGTTGTGAAGTGGTAGTTGTAAAAGACCCTATAATCATACCTCGATTACTGAAACGTAAACTTGGGCTTAAAGCTAGAACAACCTATACTATATAATTTTATTTTGATTAAATTGAGACTAAACCTTAAAATACGGGTAAATATATTTCCATTTAAGAGTATATGTGTTTGTTGCGGTAAGGTAATATAGTCTATATTGTGGGAGGGATAGTATTTGGCGGTAGAGATAGAGATTCCACCGGAGTGGAGGAAGTTCAGGTATAGAGGTAAGACTCTCGAGGAACTATTGAATATGCCTATGGATGAATTCATAGAGTTGCTTCCAGCTAGACAGAGGAGGAGTTTGAAGAGAGGATTCACTCCAGCTCAAGTAAAGTTATTAGCTAAGATACGGAGTATTAGACAGAAGGGTTTAGCTGGTAAAACAGTTATTCGTACACATGTACGTGATATGATTATTTTACCTGAAATGGTTGGTATGACTATAGCTGTATATAATGGTAGAGAATTTATTCCAGTCAAGATCGTTCCTGAAATGATTGGCCATTATCTCGGAGAATTTAGTCCTACAACTAAGAAACAGTTAAGATTATGCGTGAAGTAACAAATGTTATTCGTGGTTTAAAGACTAGTGAAGCTAAGAAGATACTTAATGATGTTATTGCATTAAAACAACCAATACCTTTCAAGAGATATAAGGGTAAACAGAGCCATAAACGTGGATTAGCGGATAAGTATAAATGGCCTATTGGGAGATACCCGGTTAAAGCTGCTCGTTATCTATTAAAATTAATTGAGCAGGTAGAAGCTAATGCTGAGAATAAGGGTTTAGATAAAGAGAAACTAGTGATAGTTCATATCGCCGCACATAAGGGTTTAACGCTTAAGAGGTGGATGCCACGTGCTTTTGGACGATCCACTCCTCGTTTTAGGAGAACTAGTCATGTAGAAATAGTTGTTGAGGAGGTTGGTGGTAAATGACTGGTGCTCGTGTTAAATCTTATTTTATAAATTATAGTTTGAAGAGAGTAATGTTAGATGAATTCTTAGCTAATTATTTTAAAGATGCTGGTTATGCAGGTGTACAATTATATAAGACTCCAACTGGTTATCGTGCAGCTATATATGCAGAGTATCCGGGCCGTATTATTGGGCGTGGAGGTAGTGTTATTAAGAAGTTAATGACTATTCTCCAGACACACTTTGGTTTAGAGAATGTAAATATAACTGTGTCTCCAGTACAAGACCCTGATCTAAACGCTAGGATCGTAGCGTTTAGGATTGTGAGAGCACTGGAGAAAGAGATTCCGTATAGAAGGGTTGCTATGGCTATGGTTAGGAGGGTAATGAACGCCGGAGCTGTAGGAGTAGAGATCGTTATAAGTGGTAAGTTGAGGAGTGAGAGGGCTCGTTATGAGAAGTTTAAGGCTGGGAAGATCTATAAAGCTGGGGAAGCCGTCGAATATATTATTGATCGTGCCGTAGCACGCGCGCTCCTGAAACCTGGTATTTATGGAATTGAAGTCACTATTGTTAAGCCTGGAATAAAAACCTCTGATCACGTTGAGATCAAATCAATTAAACCGGAGGAGTTGGAAGAGCTTAAACCACCGGTTAAAGAGGAAATAGGTGGTGGAAATGAAGCCTGACGAGATAAGATCTATGTCTAGAGAGGAGAGGATCCGTAAATTAAACGAGTTGAGATTAGAGCTTGTAAAGCTCAGAATGCAAGCTAAAATAGGTACTTTAACTGATACCGCTAAGATAAGGAATATTCGACGCGATATTGCTAGGATACTAACTATTATGAGGGAGGAAGAACTAGGTATTAAGAGGGAGTAATGGATTGAGACATAATCGTAGAAATATTTATTTCAATGAATTAATTGGTTTACATGTAAAAATACTTGAATATCCAGATCAAAAACTTATTGGTTTAGAAGGTAGGATATTGGATGAAACGTATAAATCGTTTCTAATAGAAACTCTAAATGGAAGGATTATACGTGTATTTAAAGAACATGGAATATTTCAGTTTATAACCCCTCAAAACTCTAGGTTTATTGTTAAAGGGATACGTTTAGTTGGGAGGCCAGAGGATAGATTAAAGAATATTATGAGGTAAGATGAGTATTGAGTGCCCGAAACATAGGTATACCAGATATTAAGCCTCCAGAAAATACTTGTGATGACCCTAAGTGTCCATGGCATGGGCACGTGAAGGTTCGTGGTCAGATACTTAGAGGTATTGTTGTTAAAGCTAAGATGCATAGAACAGTTGTTGTTAGACATGATTACTACCATTATGTTAAGAAGTATAGGAGATACGAGAAGAGACATACACATATACACGCTCATAACCCCCCATGTATTAATGCACGTGAGGGAGACGAGGTAATTATTGGTGAAACCAGGCCGTTAGCAAAAACAGTTTCGTTTGTTGTTTTACAAATTGTTAAGAGAGCGGGTGAGAAATAATGGTTAAGAAAGCACGTGGTAAACCAGCTTATTCTCGTAGAAGAATCAATACTGGTTTACAAGTAGGATCTTATGTTAGAGTAGCGGATAATAGTGGTGCTAAAGAGGTTAAGATCATAGGTGTACCGGGATATAAAGGTAGATTAAGAAGGATACCGCCCGCTGGTGTTGGAGACGTTGTAGTTGTTAGTGTTAAGAAGGGTACACCAGAGATGAGAAAGCAGATCGTGAGAGCTGTTATCGTTAGACAGAAGAGACCCTATAGAAGACCAGATGGTACATGGGTTGCTTTTGAAGATAATGCTGTAGCAATAATTACCCCGGAGGGAACGCCAAAAGGTAGCGAGATCAGAGGGCCAGTCGCTAGAGAAGCTGCTGAACGTTGGCCTCAATTAGCCAATATAGCTACAATGGTTGTTTAGAGGTGGTTTGAATGGGTTTTACATTATCGAGTAAACCCAGTAAACAGAGGAAGGCATTGTTTAATGCTCCTCTACATAAGCTTAGGAAACTATTTAGTGCTCCTTTAAGCCCCGAGTTGAGAGAGAAATATGGTGTTAAAAGATTACCTGTTAGAAGCGGTGATGTAGTCCGTATTATGAGGGGTGATTGGAAAGGACATGAAGGTAAGGTTGTACGTGTTGATACTAAGAAGATGAGAATATATGTTGAAGGCGTACAGATCAAGAAAGCTGATGGAACTCCTGTTTACTACCCTATACATCCAAGTAAAGTAATGATTATTAAGCTCGATTTAAGTGATAAATGGAGAAGAAAAATTATTGAAAGACGTAAAGGTGTTCTTGTAGAAGAAGAGGTAGAGGAGTCTATAGGTGGAGGAGAAACTGGGAGTGAAGAAGAGAAAAAAGGTGAAGGTGGAGAGTAATGGCTAGAATGGGTGGTAAGAGGCATTTAAAATCGTTAGCTGCACCTAGATTTTGGCCTATACTTAGAAAAGAGTATAAATGGGCTGTTAAACCATCGCCAGGTCCACACCCTATTAGCCGATCTTTTCCATTATTAATGATTGTTAGAGATATTCTAGGTTATGCTAAGACTGCTCGAGAAGCACGTAAACTAATAGCTGAGGGGCACTTTAAAGTTGATGGTAGAGTTAGACATGATTATAAGTATCCAGTTGGTTTAATGGATGTAATAGAGATCATTGATACTGGTGAGAAATATAGAGTAGTGCCTATCCCTACCAAGGTTCTAGGTTTGATTGAGATCGGTGATGATGAAGCTAAGTATAAGCTTTGTAGAATAGAGGATAAGACAACTGTCAAACACGGACATATACAGTTGAATCTACATGATGGAAGGAATGTTTTGATCAAAGTAAGTGATCCAACAAATCCTACCGAAGATGTATATGATACACTTGGAACATTACAGTTAGCTATTCCTAAACAAGAGATACTAAGTTATATTCCATTAAAAGAAGGAGTATTAGCGATTATTAGTGGTGGTAGAAACGTTGGGAGAGTTGGTCGTGTAGTATCTATTCATAGAGGTATGCGTAGATACCGTAGTATAGTGACTCTCGAGGATAAACATGGAAATAAATTCCAGACAAGCCTGGTATATGTTTTCCCCATAGGTGGGGAGGAACCCTTGATAAGGTTACCGGAGGGTGCATGGTGAAATGTCTATACCACTAGAACATGATAAGGTAAACGAAATAATTAGTAGGTGGGAGAAAAATCCAATGTTGAAACCAAGGATAGCTAAAGTAACAGTAAACATATCGGTGGGTGCAGCTACTGAGAGATTAGGTAATGCTATGAAAGTTATTGAGGAGTTAACTGGCCAGAAACCAGTTCCACGCAGAGCACGTAGAACGATCAAGGATTTCGGTATACGTAAGGGAGAGAATATTGCAGCAAAAGTCACTCTACGTGGTAGTAGAGCAATAGAGTTTCTTAATAAAGTTTTTGAAGCAATTGGCTATAGAGTTAAAGCATCTAGTTTCGATGAACATGGTAACCTGAGTTTAGGTATAAAGGAACATATTATGTTTCCTGGAGTAAAATATGATCCTGAAATAGGTATTTTTGGAATGGATATAGCTATTACGATTGAAAGACCGGGTTACCGTATTCTCCGTAGAAAAAGGTGTAGGAAAAAACATATTCCACGCAGACACCGAGTTTCACGTGAAGAAGCGATGGTTTTTCTCCATAAAGAATTTGGAGTTGAAATAGTTTAGTTTATAGAGGTGGGTATTTTATGGGTAAATATAAAGCACCAAAAATACACAAGTTTGGTAAAGGAGCTAAGAAATGTAGAAGATGTGGTTCAAGAGACGCGGTTATCCAAGTATATGGATTAATGCTTTGTAGGCAATGTTTCCGTGAAATAGCGCCTTCTCTAGGCTTTAAAAAATATAGTTAGGGTGAACAGTGAATGGTAGTTTTGGATCCACTTGCAAATGCTTTATCAGCAATACAGAATGCAGAGGCTAGAGCTAAGCCTGAAGTAGTTGTTTGGCCTGCTTCAAAACTAATAATTAACGTGTTAAGAGTTATGCAGAGAGAAGGCTATGTTGGTGAGATCGAATATATAGATGATGGTAGATGGGGTAAAATAAAGGTACAGTTACTGGGGCGTATTAATAAAACTGGTGTGATAAAACCTAGATTCCCGGTGAAGTATAGAGATTTAGAGAAAATGCCTCATTGGCTTAGAAGATACTTGCCAGCCTATAATATAGGGATAATAATTTTATCTACACCATATGGCGTTCTCTCACATAAAGAAGCTATTGCTAAGAGAACAGGTGGTGTATTACTAGCTTACGTATACTGAGATCACGGGTGAGCGGTAGTCATGCCTAAACAAGTCCATGTATATGAGGAAATAGAGATACCGGAGAACGTAGATATTGAAATTAATGGTTTAAAAGTTAAGGTTAGTGGCCCTAAAGGGGTTTTAGAACGGGACTTTTCACATGCACGAGATGTATTGATCCGTAGAGAAGATAATAGAGTAATAGTTGAGACTTTCTTCGCTAATCGTAGAAAGAAAGCATTGATCGGAACAATTGTTTCACACATTAAAAACATGATATATGGAGTAACTAAAGGTTATAGATACAAGTTAAAAGTGATATATTCACACTTCCCAGTAACAGTTGAGGTTGATGATAGTAATAGGATTGTCCGTATAAAGAATTTCCTTGGAGAAAAAGCTGATCGGATAGCGAAGATCGTTGGTGATGATGTAAGGGTTACAGTTAAAGGTGACGATATAATAGTTGAAGGTATTGATATAGAACATGTTGGTCAAACAGCTGCTAATATAGAGTTAGCTACTAAGGTTAGAGATAAGGATAGGAGAGTATTCGTTGATGGAATATATATTTATGATTGGGGTGAGAATGAATGAGTAGAAATGATCTAGAGAAACTATTGGAGTTGAGAAGAAAACTAAAATCTAGGAAACCAGAGTTTCTTAGGCATCTCTGGTGGAAGAAACCAAAATTTAAAAATAAACCTAAATGGAGAAAACCAAAAGGATTAGATAATAAGATGAGATTAAAACTTAAAGGTTACCCGCCAGTAGTGGAGATTGGATACAGAGGCCCAAGACCCGTAAGAGGTTATCATCCATCTGGTAAGAAACCTGTAGTTGTATATAGTGTTAAGGATCTAGAAGAACTTGATCCCGAGACACACATTATATATATTGGTTCAACTGTGGGTTTAAGGAAGAGAATAGAGCTGATCAAGATCGCTGAGGAGAAAGGGTTTAAAGTAGCTAATCTACTCCATTCAACGGTTAAGAGTGGTGGTGTTGAGTAGTGACGGATTTATCTCTTCAAAAAAGATTAGCAGCGGAGATCCTTGGCGTAGGTGTTTCGAGGATTTGGATCGATCCTATGAGGATAGATGAGGTAGTTGATGCTATTACTAGAGAGGAAGTAAGGAAACTTATTAAAGACGGGGTTATTGGTGTAAAACCGGTTCATGGAAATTCTAGAGCTAGATGGAGAAAACGTCATTTACAGCGTGTAAAGGGTCGTAGAAGGGGCCATGGTAAACGTAAGGGTGCTAAGTATGCTAGGTTGGATAAAAAAGAGGTTTGGATGAATAGGATTAGGAAGATTAGAAGATATCTCCGGTATTTAAGGGATCACGGCGTTATCGATAGGAAGACTTACAGGAGACTCTATATGTTAGCTAAAGGAGGTACTTTCCATAGTCTCTCATCATTGAAGATGTATATGGTTGAGAAGGGTATTTTGAAAGAGGCACGGTGAAGCATAGATGGGTAAAGGGCCGCGATATAAGGTGCCTAGGAGAAGGAGGAGGGAAGGTAAGACTAACTATTACAAGAGATATAAGATGATATTGTCTAGACATCCACGTTTCGTTGTAAGGAAGACTCTTAAACATGTAATTGTCCAGGTCATAGAGGCTAAACCTCGTGGAGACCATGTTATAGCTGCTGCTCATTCACGTGAACTCTCTAAGAGGTATGGGTGGAGAGGAGGTTTAGGTAATTTACCGGCTGCTTATCTCACTGGGTTATTAGCTGCGCTTAGAGCTTTAAAGAAAGGAGTAACCTATGCTGTCCCCGATATTGGTTTACATGAACCAACCCGGGGCGCTAAAGTATTTGCTGCCATAAAAGCAGCTAATGATGTTGGTTTAAAGGTTCCTATGAGTGATGAAGTAGCTCCTTCAGAAGAACGTATACGTGGAGAACATATTGCTTCATGGTCTAAGATGCTCCGTGAAAAAGACCCCGCAATGTATGAGAGGTTTTTCTCCCAATATATAAAACGTGGGTTTGATCCGGCTGATCTTCCATCTCATTTTGAAAAAGTTAAGAATAAGATTTTAGAGGAATATAAAGAGGTTGTCGAGAGAGTGGGGTGATCCCTTAATGGCTATGAGCGCAGTTAATAAAGCTGCTCTTGAAACATGGGTTCCACGTACACGTGTTGGTAGAATGGTTGTTGAGGGTAAGATTACTAGTTTAAAGGAAATATTTGATCGTAACCTACCCCTACTAGAACCTGAGATAGTTGATTATCTATTACCTGATCTAAAGTATGAGAGAATCGATGTAGGTCTTGTACAGAAAGTAACAGATGCTGGTAGGAGGAGTAGGTTTAGAGTAGTAGTTGTTGTTGGTAATGAAGATGGATTTGTTGGTGTTGGTTCTGGTAAAGCTAGACAATATCTAGAGGCGTTGAATAAAGCATTACGTAACGCCAAATTGAACATTATCCCGGTTAGACGTGGTTGTGGTAGTTGGGAGTGCAGATGTGATGAACCACATAGTATACCATTCGCTGTTAAAGGGAAATCCGGTAGTGTGCGTGTAATATTAAAGCCTGCACCTAAAGGTACTGGGTTAGTAGCTGGTGATGTCGCTAAAGTTGTTCTTAGATTAGCTGGTATCAAGGATGTATGGACTGAAACGTTCGGTGAAACACGAACAACTATTAATTTCGCTAAAGCTGTTCAAAACGCACTTAAAAACACATATAAATTCGTAACACCAGCTGACTGGTTAAAGACTTAAGGTGAGATGGAATGCCTGAACTATACGCTATAATAAGGATACGTGGACGAGTAGATGTTCCTCCAGATGTTAAACATACATTGAAACTATTGAGGTTACATAAAAAATTCCATATGGTAATATACCCTAGTGATCAGCCAGGCCTTAAAGGCATGTTAATGAAAGTTAAAGACTGGGTTACATGGGGACCTATAAATTATGAGACTCTTGTAGAGGTTTTAAAGAAGAGAGGTAGGATTGTAGGTAATAAACCTTTAACGGATGAGATCGTGGATAAGTATTTATCTAAATACTGTGTGAAAGGGGGTATTGAGGGTTTAGCTAAAGCTTTGCTCGAGGGAAAAGTAAAGCTACATAAACTAGAGTTTATAAAACCAGTGTTTAGATTATCTCCTCCAAAAGGAGGGTTTAAGAAAAGTATTAAGAGACCATATAGTGATCAGGGAGAATTGGGTTATAGAGGAGAAGCTATAAATGATTTGATAAAACGTATGCTCTAGGTGGTTAGGTATGGTTGTTCGTAAGAGAAAGAAGAGTAGGAAGCTTCGTGGTAGAACTAGGACTATGGGTTGGGGGAGGATAGGTCAACATAGAAAGAGTGGGTCTAGAGGAGGTTTCGGTGCAGCTGGTTTTCATAAACACATGTGGACATGGGTTATAAAATATGCTCCAAACTGGTTTGGTAAACATGGTTTTACACAACCACCGGAAGCTAGATATGGTGTCTACGCTGTTAATATTGGTGAACTAGACGAATTTGCAAGAAAACTATTGATCGAGAATCGTGTTGTTAAAGAAGATGATAAGATAGTGATAAATACTGTTGAGTTAGGCTATAATAAGGTGTTGGGTAGGGGTAGGGTTACATTACCACTAAAGATTATCGCGAAATATGTTTCTGAATCTGCGCGTAAAAAGATAGAAGCGGCTGGTGGAGAAGTAATTATTTTAGGTGAAGAGAAATAATTGTTCTCTAAACAAATAAATACCTATATCAATCTAAACTTTATAATAATTAAATGAAAGTATTTATCTACTTCATCAACCTTGTTATGATGGTGTTATTGGTATGGGTTTGATGGATGTAATGGCGAGGATCGCAAACTATATACCAACTGTTGAAAAGCCAAAGATAAAGCCTGGTTTATATGAGAGGTTGATGTGGACAGCTTTAGCTCTCATAATATATGTTATAATGGCTAATACACCCCTATATGGTATACAGACACAGGGCGGTCCACAAATTCTATTAGTTCAGATAATATTTGCGTCTAATCGTGGAACATTAATGGAGCTTGGAATAGGTCCTATAGTTACAGCTGGTTTGATCATGCAGATCCTAGTTGGAGCTAAAATAATTGATCTAGACCTATCTAATCCCGAGGATAGAAAGAAGTTTACAGCAGCACAGAAAACATTTGCATTACTACTAGCTGGATTTGAAGCTGTAATGTACGTGATTGCTTGTAGATACTGGACTTTAACTGGTCCCAATCCCTTATTTAATTGTAGTGCCGAGGCATGGCAGAGAATAGCCGTTGGTGCCCAATTATTTATTGCTACATACATTGTTATCCTACTAGATGAGATGATCCAGAAGGGGTGGGGTATAGGTTCTGGTGTCTCATTATTCATTCTAGCCGGTGTTGCAAACACTATTATGTGGAACTTATTAAGCCCATTAACATATAGAGAAGAACCTATAGGGTTTATACCCTTTGTCTTCCACACAATCTCAAACAACGGTGATATAAACGCGATCATTATGAGGCCTGGTGGAAGAGACTTAGTTGGTTTAATAGCTACTCTAATAATAATATTTGTACTAGTCTATCTTGATGGGATGAAGGTCGAGATCCCGGTTACCTCTCCTAGACTACAGAGTATAAAGACTAGGATCCCATTAAAATTCCTTTACGTAACTAATATTCCAGTACTATTCGTTGGTATACTCTATGCTGATGTCCTTGTATTTGCTAGTCTTTTCAGAAATTATGGTGGAGGAGTAATTCCTCAATGGATAGTTGATATTCTAGCTAAATATGAAGAGAATAGATTAGTGGGTGGTATAGCATATTATCTTGCCCCACCAAATAGTTTATTGGGTGCTATTAGGGATCCCCTTCACGCATTTATACATAGTATAAGCTTGTTAGTGTTGGCAACGCTCTTCGGTATAATGTGGGTTGAGATAAGTGGTTTAAGTGCATCTTCGCAAGCAGAGGAATTGATCAAGAGTGGTATGGAGATCCCGGGTATACGTCGTAATCCTAAGATACTTGAGAGAATATTAGCTAGGTATATATGGCCATTAACTATACTCTCAAGCCTAATTGTTGCAACAATAGCCGTTTCAGCCGATCTGCTTGGGGCGTATGGTACGGGTACTGGTTTATTACTAGCAGTTGGTATTGTACAACAATACTATACTATGATAGCCTATGAGAGGGCATTAGAAGCTTATCCATTACTTAAGAAACTAATTGGTGAGTAAACAAGTTATGTCACTAATAACTCTAACGATCCTAGTTGGTTTCACATATTCTCTCCTAGCTATTATTTCCATATACATTGTTTCACGTAGAAGGTTTTTTCAGGAAGCATTTAGTGTACTTGATAAGTATACGTTACCCCCAAAACCTAGGAGTAAGGGGGAGCTTCGAAGATATAAGAAATTAAAGAGTATGATTAGTAGTGCTAGGAAAAGGGTTTTTCTATTATTTATTCTACACTTAACAATATTCACCCTAACATACCTCGCAATGATCACATCTATAGGTTTATTTGTAGGGGAGGGTGGAATAGTTTATATACCAGTCGTAATACCGTTTATTACTGCTCGTGAAAACCATGCGTTCTATACGCATGTATACTTCATAGGTTTCCTCGCATATATTACACCACTGTATTTTTTCATCAGAGCAGTGAGACCGGCTACTGAGTAGTACCGTTAAATTTAATATACTCACCTATAGATACATAACACTCTAGACCCTACTATACCAGTAAATCGGAGGAACCAACATTGCCTAGACCAAGTCAACGTACTAGGAGTAGGAGAAGAGTATATGTTAGAACACCAGGTGGTAGATTAGTTATCCACTACGAACCACGTAGACCGAATATAGCTAGATGCGCTATATGTGGTAGACCACTTAATGGGGTACCTAGACTTAGACCAGTAGAGCTTAACAAGTTAGCTAAGACTGAAAAGAGACCGGAGAGACCCTATGGTGGGGTGATATGTCCTTCTTGTCTAGCGAGATTAGTTAGAGAATCTGCTAGAATATTAACTATTCCTACCGAGTAACTCGTATAGTGATCATTTTGGTAACAATAGTTTTTAGTGGTCCTCCGGGTGGTGGTAAAACTACTTATGCTAAAATGTTAGCTGAACATCTAGGTTTAAGGTATTATTCGGCTGGGAAAATATTTAGGAGAATAGCTGAGGAGAGAGGATTATCTATTGAGGAATTATCTCTGTTAGCAGCTAGAGATCCTAGTATAGATTTAGAAATAGATCGTGTTAGCTATGAAGAAGCTTTAAAAGGTAATGTTGTTTTAGATGGTCATTTAGTTGCTTGGATCGTGGCTGATGTAGCTGATATAAAAATATATGTAACAGCCCCTCTAATAGTGAGGGTTAAAAGGATATCTATGAGAGACAATGTTAGCTTTGAGAAAGCTTTGAGAGAAACGATTATACGAGAGAATGTACAGAGAGAGAGGTTTATGAGGTATTATGGTATAGACGTATATGATCTTTCAATATTTGATCTAGTAATTAGTAGTGAGAATTTATCTATTGATGAGGTGTTTGATATCATTAAAGATTTTGTAGAGAAAAATTTAAAGCACTAAACAATTATCACTACATCTAAGATATTCACTATCATGATTGGTGATACAAGTATGCCAGCTATAGAGATTGGTAGGATATGTGTTAAAGTAGCTGGCCGTGAAGCTGGTAGGAAATGTGTTATTGTAGATATTATTGATGAAAACTTCGTATTGATAACAGGGCCTAAGAGCTTAACTGGTGTTAAGAGGAGGAGGGTAAATATTAAGCATATTGAACCCTTAGATGTAAAGATCGATATAGAGCGTGGAGCTAGTGATGAAGATGTATTAAAAGCGCTTGAAAATAGTAATCTAGTAGACTTTATGAAGGAAAAAGTTAAGATCAAAACCACTCCTATCTAGATCTACTCTTAAATAAAATTGTATATTATTAAATGTACCTAATTAATAGATTAATAGGATATTTTTCTTGGAGGAGAGCGTCTTGGGTTTAGTTGAGAAGGGGATCAGGTTTATCGAGAACATAACTAGACATGCTAGCTATGAACAAGAATGGATAGTATTGAGAGAAGCAGATACGAGTCCAGATTATGGTGTATTACCGTATAATAGACCGATAGAACAGCATATACATAATGGAGTAATAAATCTCGATAAACCACCAGGACCTACTAGTCATGAAGTAGTTGCTTGGATTAAGAAGATGTTTGGATTAGAAAAAGCTGGTCATGGAGGGACCCTAGAGCCTCAAACCCTTGAGATAGGGTTTGAGGCGGGGTTATCCCAAGGTTACGGGTGTATTACCAGTAGCTTTAGCTAATGCTACTAAAGTTATAAGTAATGTTATCCATACAGTTAAAGAATATGTTATGGTTATACAGTTTCATGCAGATATCGATATTGAGAAGGTGAAGAGTGTTCTAGAGTATTTTGTAGGGGAGATCTATCAGAGACCGCCACTTAGATCTAGTGTGAAGAGAACGGTTAGGAGGAGGAGAATACATTATATCGAGCTACTTGACCATAGGGATCGATATGTATTGGTTAGAGTTGGGTGTGATGCGGGTACTTATATGAGGAAACTGGCTCATGATATTGGTTTAATCCTAGGTATAGGTGCTCATATGAGGGAATTACGTAGAACTAGAACTGGGCCTTTCCGTGAAGATGAGACTCTCGTTAAGATGCAAGAGGTTAGTGAGGCTCTGTATACTTGGAGGGAAAAGGGCGATGAGAGGTATTTGAGGAGAATAATATTACCAGTTGAAACAGCTATTGCTCATTTACCTAAGGTTATGATTTTAGATTCAGCTGTGGATGCTGTTGCTCATGGTGCCGATCTAGCTGTTCCTGGAATAGCTCGGTTAACTAAAGATATTGAACATGGAAAAACTGTTGCTATATTATCGTTGAAGGGTGAATTAGTAGCATTGGGGAAAGCTTTGAAGAATAGTAGTGAAATAGCTTCTATGAAAAAGGGTATTGTTGTTAAGACTTGGAGAGTATATATGGATAGAGGGGTTTATCCACCAATTTGGAGGAAGAAGTAGTTAGGATGAGCCATTATTTTAAGAGATCTAAGCCTGGTAAGAAAGTATTGATTCCATTCACATTAAAGGGATATACATTAGAGTTTATCTCTTATACTAGTTTATTTTCTGGTAGAGAAGTTGATCTTGGAACTAAGCTTTTACTAGAGAATATAAGGATCCCGAGTAAGGGTGTTGTATTAGATGTTGGTTGTGGGTATGGAGTAATCGGTATAAGTATCGCTAAACTTAATCCTCAGATTAAGGTATACATGATTGATATTAATCCATTAGCTGTTAAAGTCTCAAAACAAAATGCTAAGAGGAATGGTGTTGAGGATAGGGTAGTTGTATTACATGGTGATCGATATGAACCAGTTAAAAACATGAAGTTCGATGCAATATACTCGAATCCACCATTGTCGGCTGGTATGGATATCGTCGAGGACATAATATTGAACGCATACAAACACCTAAAAATAAATGGATATGCACAATTCGTATTAGCACGTGGAGGAGAATATATAGTGGAGAAAGCAAACAATAAATATAATGTAGTAGAAACTATACGTAAAAAAGGATATATCCTACTATATGTAAAACCATAAACTAGAATGCCGGGGTGCCCGAGCGGTCTAAGGGGCTGGCCTGGAGAGCCAGTGCCCCATACGGGGCGCGCGGGTTCGAATCCCGCCCCCGGCGCTCCTAAACGTTTCTTTTCCTGCTCCCATAGAAGGTTAACT
>NJDP01000028.1 GCA_002254665.1 Desulfurococcales archaeon ex4484_58
GAAGCATCTACTACATGGATCAATGCATCTGCTTGTCTAAGATCATCCATAAACTTATTTCCAAGACCCCTCCCTTTACTAGCACCCGGTATTAATCCAGCTACATCCATTAGTTTAACTGGTATGAATCTATACCCCTTTAAACAGAAACCAGTTCGAGGATCACATTTTTCTAACCCTAACTCTACATGGACACACTTTTTCCTCACATGTCCTATTCCAATATTAGGTTTTATAGTTGTGAATGGGTGATTCGAGATCTCTACTGGTACAAGAGTTAATGCTGCAAACAACGTTGATTTCCCAACATTAGTTTTACCTATAACACCAACTATCTTCTCTGGAGGAGGCATAATCACCACATATATTAATGTATTGTTGAATAGATAATTTATGGTTTCAAATTTATAAACCCTATTAACTAATCTATATGTCTAGCGTTGAGGGTGTATTAGTTATGGTAAAAGGAATGTACCACTATATTGCTGAAGCATGGAAGAGACCATATGATGGCGAAATGTTAGAAGTTATGAGACAAAGACTGATCAAGTGGCGTAGAGAACCAGCAGTGATACGTATAGATAAACCTACTAGGATAGATCGTGCTAGAGCTTTAGGATACAAAGCAAAAATAGGTTTTATAGTTGTACGTGTACGTGTACGTAAAGGTGGTAGGAGAAAACCTAGACCGGATAGTGGACGTAGACCTAAGAGAATGGGTATATATGGTTTTGCTCCAGCTAAGAGTTTAAGATTGATAGCTGAAGAGAGAGCTGCTAGAAAATATCCTAACCTCGAAGTACTAAATAGTTACTATGTAGGTGAAGATGGTAATTATAAATGGTTTGAAGTAATACTGGTCGATCCGCATCATCCAGCTATATGTAACGATCCAGAGATTAAGTGGATCTGTGAAAAACAACATCATGGCCGAGTATTTCGTGGATTAACGAGTGCTGGTAAGAAAATGCGTGGATTGAGGAAGAGCCGTGGATTAAAATATACTATTAAGTATAAATGGAAACGTAAACAGAAAGAACGTAGAGAGAAGAAGAGACACGAAGCAAGTCGTGGTGCACGTGAACCATGGACTATTGCTAAGAGACTTGAAGAAGAGTAGGTAAAATGATCAGGATCCACGAATTAGAAATAACTACCCATTGTCATGCAACCGAAGATTGTAGTAAAGTCTTAAAAGCGATTTTTAATATAGTGCCTCCTTCTCTGAGAGATCGTATTGAGGTACATAAACAACTACTACACGGATACTATGGTAATGAGATAGTTGTATATACTGTGAAAGTTAAGGATCAAGCGGATGAGATACTATCTTATCTAGCGAGTAAATTAAGTGATTCTGAAAAAGCTATTCTATCGGCAACACTTGATCTAAGATATGATCATAGAACAAACAAATTGTATTTAAGGATAAATAAACAAGAAGCATTCAAAGACAATATTATACTATATGACTCAGACGATATAGTGAAAATTACCCTCTCATTCAAACATAGTCGTGGAATAAAACGTGTTAGAGAGTATCTTAGAGAAAAGGGGTTGATTAAATAGTTTTGAGGATCTATATTGATTTATGGATTAAAGAGTTAGATAGTGATACAGCTAATATCTTATGGAAGCTTGGTTTTAAAGCAGTTGCCGTTGAAAAATTAAATACAGATAAGATTAAACCTAACGATATCGTAGTGGTAAAGAAGAAAGTTATAGAAGCAAGGTCTCGTCAGGAGTTAAGAGAAAGGTTAAGGGGGGTCAGTAGAGAACATTCAATAATCTCAATTAAACCATATAGTATTGAAGCAGCACGTATGGCTGCACATGATTCCCGCGTTGATACAATAATTATTGATAAGGATACATTAAAGTATATGGATAAAAACCAGTTTAGTTTAATGAAGCAATTCTCTAAACCATTAGAGGTCTCTTTCAAAACTTTAATAGAGCCTAATAGTAGGGTTAAGGCTATGATTTATCGTAGAATCAACTATTATCTACTATATACTAAACTACCATTAATAGTATCTAGTGAAGCAACGAAATGGAACGAAGTACTTGTACCGGTATCAACTATATCTTTTCTCACTACGTTATTTAATATTGATAGTAGAGATGCACTACTCTCTATATCTAATTATCCACGTGAAATCCTAGTACGTAAAGGTGTCAGTATTTGAGTATATATGACATAATAGTTACCATATTGATAGTCATTACACTTATCTATGGTTTTATACTCTACTATTTAAAGAAGAATTTTAGAAAACAAATAATAGAGATCAAGCGGTTGATCAATAAACTTCATGGAAGGAGGGCTAGTGAATTAAGAAAGATAAGGAAGAGATATATTATATTCGTTATACTTAGTGGGAGAAATTTTACAAAGAAAGAAATTGAAGATACGGTTAGAGAGACTTTTACAAAGTATTTTGGTGAACAGACGCTTGTTAAAGCTGATCCTCAACTAATATATTTCGAACCATCTATACAGAGGGGAGTTATAAGAACAAGTCACATTTATAAAGACTATGTAATAGCGTCATTAGGTTTAATACGTAAAATAAACGATACACCCTGCCTCTTTATACCATTGAAAACTACTGGAACAATCAAAAGAGCAAGAAAGATATTATATAGGTTAAGGAGGGAACTCCAAAAATAGAAAGGAAAAACTTAATTCACATAAAACACCTATAAATACGTAGATGATGAAGCCGCTCCAACACGAACGATGAAGAACTCGCGACGAACTGACCCATTAGGAATCATCCTTTAATAGCCTTCATCATCTTAAACATCTTAATGTCTCGATCAAGTTCTTCGGTTTTCTTCTTAAACATTCCATGTTTGCTCCACATCCATGGAATCCGATGGGGAGTACAATATAGAAATCTATCAATACTGCACTTGTAAATATATTGAATTGTTTAAACGTGATGCTAGTTACAGTATATGTGCCGAGAATCATTATAGTTACTAGAATCGCTTCATAGAACCCCTTTCATTTACGAGCTTATTCTTCATTTTTTCTATCCATAGCAACATTCTCTCCGTCTTTAAACATTTTTGTGGTAGGGATAAGTTTTTCTAGTACTTTTTCGAGAACCCTTGTATCAGATACTAGTTTATGTTCTTGCCTAAGTATGATTAGGAGTATAATAATGAATATTGTAACAAACATATTTCTACCACGTTCTTTTTATCATAGTTAACTACATAATGTTTATGTCTTCTCTAAACTAGTGAGTTTAAAAGTCTATAAACCCCTTGAGTGTAAAATATATTTATGATGCGGGGGTGCCCGAGCCTGGTCAAAGGGGGCGGACTTAAGACTGGTGTTTGCCCAGGAGGAGATCCGCTGGCGTAGGCCTGCGTGGGTTCAAATCCCACCCCCCGCACTTTTCTGGTTTATTTTTGCTTTGCTAAATAATCTTATTATTCCCTATCCCACATTATGTTATTAGTTGAGTTACTCTGCTTGATGTGGTGTATCTGGTATGGGGTTTGGTCTACCTGCCGCTACGGCGTATGATAGAGCTATTACGATATTCGCCCCGGATGGTAGGATCTACCAAGTTGAGTACGCTTTTGAATCTGTTCGAAGAGGATGGACTACACTAGGTATTAAGAGTAGGGGTGGCGCTGTTGTTGTTGTTCATAAGAAGAAACAATCTCCACTAGTTGATGAGAAGATTGTTCAGAAAATTTTCCGTGTTGATGAACATATCGGTGCTAGTTTCGCTGGTATAGCTAGTGATGGTAGGGTATTAGTTGATCAAGCTAGACACTTAGCTCTATTACATAGGTTCTATTATGATGAACCGATTCTTGTCGAGTATTTAGCTAAACAAGTATGTGATATTAAACAGGCATATACGCAACACGCTGGTGTAAGGCCTTTCGGTGTAGCAATAATATTTGTTGGCGTAGATGATAACGGTCCACAACTATACATGACAGAGCCTAGTGGTAGATACTTAAGCTATTATGCAGTAGCCATTGGTGAGAAAAGCGGTGATGCAACTAGTTTCTTAGAGAAAAACTATAACTATGAACTATCATTACCGGAGATAATAAAATTGGGGATACAGACAATAGCTAATATTGCAGAAGAGAAGATAACACCGCAATCAATTGAAGCTGGCTATATAAGCGTTGATGAAAAGAAGTTTAAGATCATGAGTATAGATGAGATCAAGAAATATATTGATGAACTAATTAAAGAGGGAAAAATAAAATAGGATTAAACAATGATTAGAATTTTCCTACACCATGTTTTTCCCTAGTTTTAAAGGTGAAGTGTTTTGCCGGAAAAATATGTTATAGCTCGATATGAAGTGAAAGGTCATAAATTCGAGGTTTTAGTAAACCCAGATTTAGCACTTAAAGTTAAAGAGGGGAAAGAAGTAAATATTGATGAACTACTCATAGGAGACTATATCTATAAAGATGCTAGGAAAGGTCTTAAAGCCTCGCCCGAGAGTATGCGTGAGGTTTTTGGGACAGACGATATTAGGAAAGTTGCAATAGAGATCGTTAAACGTGGAGAAATACATTTAACCGCTGAACAGAGAAGAAGGATCTTGGAGGAGAAGAAGAGACAAGTTATAAACCTTATAGCCAAAAATGTTATCGACCCAAAGACGAAACTACCGATTCCACCTAAACGTATAGAGAATGCTATGGAACAAGCACGTATATCTATTGATCCGTTTAAACCAGCTGAAGCACAGATCGAGGAGATAGTATCTAAACTAGCTAGATACATGCCTATAAAAATAGCAAAAGCATATGTAGCCGTTAAGATCCCACCACAATATAGTGGGAGAGCATATAGGGTATTAACGGGTCTAGGTGAAATAAAGAAGACTACATGGTTAAACGATGGAAGTTTAGTAGCTGAAATAGAGATCCCAGCTGGTATGCAACAAGAATTCATTGATAAAATAAATGAGTTAACACGAGGGAATGCATCGATTAAAGTATTACATGTCAGGTGACTTTCGTGAAGATGAAGATATTGGTCGCTGATAGACAGATAGTTCGTCCCGGAGACGTACTAGCTATTATTGAGGATGAGTTTTTTGATAAAATAGTACATGATCCTAGCAAACACATATACATGTATGGAAACCGTGTATACTCTGATGTAGTTGGTACAGTGAATATAGTTGATGATTCATTAAATGTTATACCATTAGAAGGAACATATTTTCCTAAACAAGGAGACCTAGTTATAGGTACCATCTCAGCTATAGGTATCACTAATTGGGTTGTAGATATACGTGCACCTTACAAAGCAATATTGAATGGTAGCGAGTTAATTGAAGGCTTTAATCCTATAATCCATAACTTGAGAGACTACCTTAATATCGGAGACTATATACTAGCTAAGATCGCGGTATTCGATCGAACAAGAGACCCGGTATTAACTGTTAAAGGAAAAGATCTCGGTAAGATAACAGAGGGTGTAATTATAGAAGTTAAACCGAGTAGAGTACCTAGGATAATTGGTAGGAAAGGTAGTATGTTAAACATATTAACTACTATGACTAACTGTCAAATCACCGTAGCTCAGAATGGTGTATTATGGATTAGGTGCCCAGATAATGATAGGTTAAATGCATTAATTAAAGCAATTAAGACTATAGAGGAGAAACCCCATGTTAGGGGTTTAACAGAGGAGGTTAGGATCATCCTTATGAAAGAACTTGGTTTAGGTGTATAGAGTTGGAGAAACCAGTTCTGATTAGAGAAGATGGATTAAGACGTGATGGTAGGAGACCAGATGAGTTAAGACCTATACATATAGAGGTTGGTGTATTAAAGAATGCTGATGGATCAGCTATAGTAGAGTATGGTAAAACTAAAGTGATAGCAGCTACTTATGGTCCACGAGAGATATACCCGAAACACTTAGTATTACCGGATCGAGCGTTAATACGTTGTAGATATCATATGGCACCTTTTTCTACATCAGAACATAAAAGCCCAGCACCTTCTAGGAGAGAAATAGAGTTATCAAAGGTTATAAGAGAAGCATTAGAATCAGTTGTATTCACAGAGCTTTTCCCAAGGACAACTATTGATATCTTTATAGAAGTATTACAAGCGGATGGGGGAACTAGAACAGCTGGTTTAACAGCCGCTTCACTAGCACTTGCTGATGCCGGTATTCCTATGAGAGATTTAGTTGCAGGTGTTGCTGTTGGTAAAATTGATGGTGTATTAGTTCTAGATATTGATGAGATTGAGGATGAGTATGGAGAAGCAGATATGCCAATAGGATATGCTGCTAGTATAGATGAAATAGTACTATTGCAATTGAATGGGGTATTAACTCCAGATGAAATGAAGGAAGCTATCAAATTAGCTAAGAAGGGAGCTGAGCAGATCTATAAGTTAATGAAAGAAGCTCTACACCGTAAATACTTAAGAGTATTAGAGAGCTAAAGGTGAAAAACGTGTCTATAACACCAACAAAACAACCGATTATCCCGAGTATAAAGAAGGAAACCATAAAGAGGTTGTTAAAGAAAGGAGAACGTATCGATGGTAGGAGTCTAGATAGTTATAGATCAATAAATATACTACTTAACCCAATACCAAAAGCAGAGGGAAGCGCGCTAGTAAAGATTGGTAATACAATGGTTATGACAGGTGTAAAACTAGAGATTGGGACTCCCTATAGTGATAGACCAAATGAGGGTATTCTCCAAGTACATGCTGAGTTTGTGCCATTAGCCTCTCCCACATTTGAACCAGGACCACCAGATGAAGATGCTATTGAGGTAGCTCGTGTAATTGACCGGAGTCTACGTGAACCCAGAGCGATTAAACTTGAAGACCTAGTGTTGATCCCCGGCAAGAAGGTTTGGCTTATATTTAACGATCTATATTTATTAGATTACGATGGAAACGTTGTTGATGCTGGTATGTTATCAACCATCTTAGCATTAAATATGGCTAAAATACCATACGTGAATATTACGAGTGAAGAGAATATAACAATAGATCGCAGTACAAGGATTAAACCATTACCGTTAAACTTAAACGTCGTAACAGTAACTATTGGTATTTTTGAAGAAGACTTAATAGTTGATCCTTGCCTTGAAGAAGAATTAGTGTTAGATTCAAAAATAACATTTGCAATTGATGAATATAATAGAATAGTGGGGTTACAGAGAACAGGAATGAAGGGTATAAAGACAGCTTTGTTCGAGAAAGCAATGGAGTTAGCATTGAGTAAAGGGAGAGAACTACACGAATTGCTGAGAAAAGTATTAAATAACCCCGAAAACTACATAAAACGTAATTTGGTAATAGAGTTTTAAAAGAGATGATCGAGATGGTTAAGAGAACTAGGGTTGTAGGCATAGCTGGTAGGTACGGTGCAAGATACGGTTCTACATTAAGGAAAAAAGTACGTGATATTTTACAAAAAAGATACTCGCCCCACACATGCCCTTTCTGTGGTTATAAAGGTAAAGTTGTAAGGCTAAGTACTGGTATATGGATGTGTAGGAAATGTGGTGTTAAATGGGCTGGTGGAGCATATGTTCCACGCACAGAGCTAAGCAAGTATTTCGATAAGGTAGTTGTTAGAGAGTAGAAATGAAGAATAAATATTTACTACTAATAACAACTTCTCATAAACCAAGCCCCCGAACAAGATCTTTTGTAAAGGACCTAGCAAACACTTTACCATCATCACTCCGTGTAACCAGGGGTAAGAAGACTTTAGTTGAAATAGGTTTAGAAGCATATAGGTTTAAAACTAGATATGTATTTATCGTGAATGAAAAACGTGGTAATCCATCCTCTATTAGAGTATATGGTGCCGATTATCTAGGGAAGATGCCTAGACTAAAACATACACATACTATTATCCTCGGAGGCGTTAAACTAACTAGAGAAAACCCAGAAAGTACCAGAGCATATAATCCAGAAACAATTAATATAAACTATGATCGTTGCGAAACCGATAAATGCTATAAATTAGCGGATCTACTGGCAAGTATATACCATGAAATATTATCTGATAAGCCTGATATCGAGATAGAATTGATAGAGAAAAATTATGTGTTCTTTAAACCATTAAATAGATTAGGAAAAATTTGTGGCCCTATACTAAAAATTAAGGATGTGAAAACAATTGTATAACTATGAATTAGAATTATTGATCGATTGTTACTCGGAGAAAACATTAAAAGCAATATATAACGCGATAAAACCAGACACTCTAGATGCACCAAAGAATTGTAGTGTAGACATTTTATTAAGGGAGAAGAAGATATCATTAACTATTAGATGTATTGAGATAAATGATTTAAGAGCATTGTTCAATAGCTATTTTAGTATAATATCATCGTTAATACGTGTAGAGGAGGTTATGAAATGAGTCAACAGAAGCTTCCACCAGAAGTTCAACAAACACTCGCTCAGTACCAAGCGATTAGAGATAGTTACTTAAAAATAGATGCAGAACTTAAAATGATCGAGGCAGAGTTGTCGGATATAGAACATATCCTTGAAACGTTAAAGACTGTAGAGGGAGAACCAGAGCTTTACAAAATGGTTGGACACATACTTATTAAGAGGACAAAAAATGAAGTCATAAACGAGCTTGAAGAAAGAAAGGAAGTACTAAGTGTTAAGAAAGAGAAATATAAGAAACAATTAGAGATTCTCGAGAAGCAATTGAGAGAGTTAGAAAGTAAACTTAGAGATATGCTTGCAAAATACGGGATAAATGTTGGTTAAGAAAATTAAGGTTCTCAATTTAAAGATAAAAGAATTAAATCTAGATGTTTTAGAAGATATTCTTTTAAAGGTAGAGAGGAGTGTTGAAGATTATTTGAAACAAAAACTACCACCCAAAGCAGAATATGATCTTATATTGAGAATAGATAAGAATGATGATATAACTCTATATATCGATATAGGTGTTATAGGGATATACGAGGATCTTATTGATTACAATAAAATAATCGGGGATGCAATAAATCTTGCTAGAAGAATATTTGAAGAAAAGATCAAAAGATATAGAAGAAATACTGAAAACAATACTTGATACAAAATACGAGAGAATAGGGTTAACCACACATAGAAATGCTGATCCGGACGCTATTGCTTCCATATACTTACTAAGAATTTTTCTGGAACAGTATAAAAAAGAAACATATATCATCCTACCTGAGGGAATGAATAGTTTATCGAAGAACGTATTATCGATACTGAATATCCCCTTTGAATACTATAGAGTTGAGGATTTAGTGAATATTGAGGATATTCCGTTATTCATAGTGGTTGATACAAGTAATTCAATACAACTAGGCAATCTATACAAGCATATTAGTGGTAAAGAATATATTGTGATCGATCATCATACCAAAGGTGATCTTGTAGATAACGCGTATAGATACTTTTTAGATAAACTTGTTAGTTGTTCAGAAATAATGTATTTGCTTCTAAGAGGGAAATTGAAAGCTCATAGTATAGTATATTCACTATTATTGACTGGGATATTATATGATAGTCGGAAATTCACTTATGTAGATAACATAATCTTCGATATAGTTAGTGAATTGATAAATCTACACAATGCTGACTATTTAGTTGCATTGAATAGTTTAAAGAAAGAAATGGATATTTCCGAGAAAATAGCGAGGATTAAGGGTGCACAGAGAACAAGGATTCTAAGAGCTAATAAGTACCTAGTATTATTCACAAATGTCAGCTCATTTGAGTCTAGTGTTGCACGTGCACTCCTAGATTTAGGAGCTGATCTAGTATTTGTAGTTTCAATTAACAATGAAACTAGGGTTGTTAGTAGATCAACCCAGAGGTTCTATAGAGAGACCGGGATTAGTTTGGGTAGAGACTTAATTCCAAAAATAACTAAATATTTAGGCGGGACTGGCGGAGGACATGATACAGCAGCCGTATATATTGGACAATGTAGTTTAGAGGATGTTTTTAACGTTGTATTAAGTGTTTTAAAAGAATATTTTGGTGGAGTAAAGATAGTTTAACTAAAACATACTAAATAAGGTTTATAATGGATAAATAATATTTCCCTTATAAGAAATACTTATAATTTACCTACATGGAATAGTTTCGACTAATATAGCAGGGTTGATTGTAATGGTTCGATATAAACAAACAAGTGAAGTATTAAAGATTATGAAGAATTTAGAGCAAGTCAGAAATATAGGTATAACTGCTCATGTAGACCATGGTAAAACAACTTTATCTGATAGCTTATTAGCGGCTGCGGGTATAATATCTGAGAAAATAGCTGGTGAAGCATTAGCGCTAGACTATCTTGATGTAGAGCAACGCAGAGGAATTACTGTTAAATCAGCTAATATTAGTCTCTACCACGAATACAAGGGTAGACCCTATGTTATCAACTTAATAGATACACCGGGACACGTTGATTTTTCAGCGAAAACTACACGTGCTATGAGAGTTATTGATGGAGCAATACTTGTTGTAGATGCCGTTGAGGGAGTTATGACACAGACTGAAATGTATTTAAGAGCAGCTTTAGAGGAGAGAGTTAGACCAGTATTGTTTATTAATAAGGTTGACCGTTTGATTAAGGAATTGAGACTTTCACCCTCAGAGATCCAACAGAGATTTATACAGATAATAAAAGAGGTTAATCAATTAATAGCTATGTATGCCGATAAAGAATTCAAAACTGCATGGCAACTAGATCCTGCCAAGGGTCAGGTAGTGTTTGGTTCAGCACGTGATCGATGGGGTTTCACCGTACCTATTGCCCAACAGAAAGGGTTCAAATTCAGCGATATAATAGCGGCCTATGAGAAGGGGTCGGAAGGTGTTGCTGAGCTTCAGAAAATGATTCCTGTTCATGAAGCTGTTTTAGATATGGTTGTAAAGTTTATTCCTAACCCCAAAGAGGCGCAGAAGTATAGAATTCAGAAAATATGGCGTGGAGATGTTAACAGCGAATTAGGTAGAGCAATGATAAACGTTGATCCAAACGGCCCTCTCATAATGTTAATAAACGATATTAGAATAGATCCTCATGCTGGATTAGTAGCTACTGGCAGAATATTCTCTGGAACGGTTAGATCAGGAGAGGAGGTATGGCTTGTTAACACTAAACTTAAACAGAAAATATTACAGGTAAGCCTATATATGGGTCCATACCGAGAATTAGCTGATGAAATAACTGCTGGAAACATAGCTGCTGTACTAGGTTTAGATAAAGCTCGTGCTGGCGAAACAGTTGTTGATGTTAGATACAAAGATGAGATGACACCATTCGAGAAACTATGGATGATCAGTGAACCAGTAGTTACTGTAGCCGTTGAACCTAAGGATCCAAGGGAGCTAACAAAGCTGATCGATGCTTTACATAAGATAAGTATAGAGGATCCAAGCTTGATCGTTAAGATTAACGAAGAAACTGGAGAATATTTACTTAGCGGTATTGGTCCGTTACATATAGAGATAGCATTAACTCTTCTCAAAGAAAATTATGGATTAGAAGTTATTGCTTCACAACCAGTAATTGTTTATCGTGAAAGTATACGTGATAAGAGCCAAGTATTCGAGGGTAAGTCTCCAAATAAACATAACAAACTATACATAAGTGTTGAACCATTAGATGAGAAGACAATAGAGTTAATACATGAAGGGATAGTAACCGAAGATATGGATCCAAAGGAAAGAGCTAAGATTTTAAGGGAAGAAGCTGGATGGGATAGTAGTGAAGCTCGTAGAATATGGGCTATTGATGAAAATATTAATGTACTAGTGGATCTAACCACTGGTGTACAGCATTTAAGAGAGGTGCGTGACACTATAATACAAGGATTCCGATTAGCTATGAGAGAAGGGCCATTGGCTATGGAGCCAGTACGCGGTGTTAAAGTTATATTACACGACGCTATAATACATGAAGACCCTGCCCACCGTGGTCCTGGACAATTATTCCCAGCAGTTCGTAACGCTATATATGCTGGTATGTTAACGGCTAGACCAACACTTTTAGAACCCATCCAAAAACTTGATATTAAGGTTCCAATGGAGTATATGGGTAGTGTATCAACTATTATTACCAAGAAACGTGGAAAACTAATACAGGTTATACAACAAGGAATAATTGCTAGGATCATAGCTGAGATACCTGTTGCCGAATCATTCGATCTAGCCGAACAACTACGTGGAGCAACTGCTGGAAAAGCTATTTGGGGACAAGAGTTTAGTAGATGGGCACCAGTACCAGATTCTATGTTAATGGATTTAATAACTAAGATACGTCAACGTAAAGGATTAAAACCAGAACCACCTAGACCAGAAGACTTTATTGGATTCTAAATAAAAACTAAACTACCAATTACACCGAGAAATAGTTCATTAAATAGAACTAAATAGTTTTTAAGACATCTTTATTAACAACTCTATATTTGACTGGTTTTTCTTCGATCAACATATATACACCTTCACTCCATCTAACAACATATCCTAGTTTAGCGAGTGAAACTAATACTTTACCAGCAGTCTTAGGGCTTACACCTAATTCGTAGGCTAACTCATGAACACGTATAAACTTTTTGCCACGTTCACGTAGCTTCATAGCTAAGAGTCGGAGATCAATGGTAACGTTTATAGTGTATTTAACCATAAACACCACCTCTAATGGTACATTTATGTTTAAAAATAACTGAGAGTAAATCGAAACTATAGTGAATTAAGAGATAAGGATTATAAAGCTCCACATATCTTTAATATTAAAAGAAGCCGGGGTAGCTCAGCGTGGTAGAGCGCCGGGCTGTTAATCGCAAAGTGTGAAGCCCGAGTGGATACCCGGTGGTCCGGGGTTCGAGTCCCCGCCCCGGCGTTTCTATTATTAAAACCTATGGTGTCCGATACTATGTGTCCAATAGAAGTTAAGGATAAGGATGAGTTTAAGAAATATGTTAAGCTGGCAATCGAGTGTAGAGTGTATAGGGATCCTAAGAGGAATATTGCAAAAGTAAAGGCTAGGACAAAATCTAAACTCGTCACTATTAAGATCCCCCTTGAGGAGCTTGATAGTTTTCTACAAGAAATTAATTGTCCAGAAGTAATTGAGATAAAATAGTTTATGTTTAACTCTCTAAAACTATTTCTTCACCATTACTTGGTGTATAGATATTTACGTCTTCACCTAATTCCTCTCTTATAAGTTTAGAGAATGTTTTTACAGATTCTTCTTCACCATGAATAATAACTATGTTCTTTAAAACATCTTTATACCTTTTAATAATCCATAATAAACCATCTTTACCAGCATGACTTGATAGATCAAACCATTGTAGACGGGCCTGAAGCTTTGGATAACCTAGTTCTTCAAAACCACCCTTCTCTAAGATGTGGTGTCCAGGAGTGCCGGGTGCTTGATAACTAACTAGGAAAACAGCATTACGTGGATTATCACCTATCTTCTTTATATAATATAGACTTGGACCCCCCTTCAACATACCTGCTGAAGCAATTATTACACATGGTTTTCTCCATATCTTCCTCCGATCACTCCATCCCCGCACGAAATTTGTGTTTTCAACAACTTT
>NJDP01000116.1 GCA_002254665.1 Desulfurococcales archaeon ex4484_58
GATACTTACCATAATCTACTAGTGGGATCTCCGATAGTTTTGGAATATTTTTTATGAGAGACTTTATTTTTTCATGTACACTATTTATTCTCTCAACAAACCATTGTTCACCGATAAATTTCTTCTCAGCTAATAACTGGAAATATGAAGCAAATCCTTCATCGAGGAAACGTGAAGGATATTCTTCGCCAGATGCAACGTTCCAGAGATGAGCTAATTCATGATAGACACCAATGTGTTTAGGGTCGATGAAACTTTTTCTCTCGAGTAACATACCAGTATAGTCTGCTTGACTACCCCACGACTCCGGTAATTCTATGATGGTATAACCATTCCATTTAATTGGTTCACCAAATAAACTCTTATAGTAGTTATAACAATTAGTTAGAGCGTTAAGTATTTTACAAGCATATTCTTCATCATCGGGTAAATAATAGATCTTTAGGTCTAGATCTTCTCTATATAAATACTTAAACTTAGTGATAGCAACATCTATTCTCCAACTAGGAATTTTTGAAACGAAAACATATAATTCTCGATTACTAGATACTCTATGCAGGACTTGTTTACCAACATTAGCAACAACGTATCCACGTGGTACATTAACTTCTAATCTATAATTAAACCTCTGGTTAAGAATAGAAGATACAAGATTATTGAAGGATAACTTACCAAATATTGGGATTGGATACGAATAAGCATCTGTACGTATAAGTGTATATTCACCTACGCGATCCTTTACATAGGAGAAAACATGGCTATAATCCTTTATAACTCCACTGAAACGTATAGATAACTTGAGTTTTTCATTAATGTTTAGTTGTTTATCAAAAATAATATCTAAAACATTCACATAGACTTTTTCAAGATCACTCAATGTATCTCCATACTGTTTTACCTCCTTAATAAAATGACTACTTTCTACATCATCTACTCTTAATCCCTTATTAATTATAAATCTAATTTTATCATTAAATCTACTATGATTCATAATAGTATATGTTGCTATACCACCTAACGATCCATGATCCGGATCAATTTTCAACGTAAGAAAGATCTCAAGAACTTTAAAGAAATTATTCAATAAAATAAACCTCGCTGGGTTACTAAATACTTTTATTTCACTATGTTAGATCATCATACTTAAACTTTATCATGTATATCACGTATATTTCTAGTTCTAATACTATATAACTAAAAATAAAATTTTATTTATTGTATCAATCTTTCAATATTGAAAACTAAGGTAAAACATTTTAATCAATAGAATACAATAATAAAATTTTATATATGATCACCTATATTAAGAATATATGGGGAGAAAATGAGAAAACTCTTATCTATTTTTATCGTACTCTTATTCCTCTTCTCCCCCATGTTGGAAAGTGTGCAGGCAATACAGATCTACGATAGTATTAAGGATATCAAGTACATATATCAATTACCATACGTGATAAATGAACCGGGAACTTATGTCTTAAACTTGGTAAAGGTTGATCCGAGTAATCAAACAATCGTAATCAACGCTGATAACGTAACAATAGATGGAAAAGGACTATTTATACCTAGACCACCAATTCCTCCTCCGGCACCACCTGGTTCATCTGGTTCTTGTGGTATTATTGTGAGGAATAAGAATAATGTAATAATAAGAAATGTTAAGATATCTGATTGTACAATAGGGATTGTAGCAGTAAATGTAAATAATTTAAAGATCGAAAATGTATATGTGAGCAACATATATAGTACTGGGATTAAATTAAGAAAAGTCACTAACGCTATACTATCAAGAGTAACTATTACTTCAAGTAATAGAGGATTATCAATAAGTAATAGTAATGATATAGAGATCGAATACTCTCAAATTATGCTAAATAAAGTTCCATCATCTGGTTCTTTTAGTGAGCCTCTTGGGGATGGGATTACTATTTCAGATTCATACAACATATTAATAAAATATACTGATATAACTGATAATGTTGATGGTTTACTGATCACGGGTTCTGACAACATAATAATAAGAGACTCACTTATAACAAATGAATATACTGATTTTACCATCATCGATTCAAATAATGTAATTACATATTATTCACAAATAAAAATAAGATATGTAAGCTCAGGGAAAAATCATATATGGGTTTATAATTCTACTAACGTGGTATTCTTCCTAAACGTAATCGAAGAAAATATAAAAGCAAAAATAGAAAAATCAAAGAAAACGGCTTTTCATACAATAAACTTAGTTGAATACGTGTATAATGGAGTTAAATACTTAAAACATCTAGGAAATTATTATCCAGAATGGGCGGAAGATCGAAAGAACGGTGGCGGAGGTGGAGCTCCTCCTCCTAATCCTCCTCCTATCATAACTTATAATCATACTATATATGATTCGATCTATAATGGTGAATCGGGTCAAATTAATTTATTCGGTGATGCAGATGATGGTGTATTTGATTACTACGTATTTGATAATGGTAAAGGCATATATGATCCGTATCCGTTAGCAGATAATCCTGAAAACTATATATTGATAGGCATTCCAATTCCACCACAAAACCTAAGAGTTGTTAATAAAGGAGACTATGTATATTTAGCATGGGATCCTCCGGGTAAAAACATAATTGTGAATAGGTATTATATATTTAGAAAGGAGAAACCAGATAAGGTCTTTAAATTACTAGATAGTACCTCTAATACATACTATAACGATAGAAAGAATGTATTAGGACCGCATTATTACTATTATTATGTCATAGCAGAGATCAAGTTTACGAAATTTGATAAATCATCTATAAAAACTACACCAAGTAATATAGCTGGTTCTTTTACGGGGAACTTTATTGTCAAAGATGTTGCACTTAAATATATTGGATATTTCATAGAAAATATCCCGATCAAAAACACGTTAAAGATGATAGTTAAATGGGATTACTCTACTCCATTAGAAGTTAGTGTTTCACTTAGTGGATCTATAGAAAGTTCAACGATTAAAACAATATATGATTGGAGAGTATCACTTACACGTGATAATAACGATCAGTATTTGTGGTATACGAGTTTTTATATGAACAATACCAAGATATGCGAGGATCGCTCAGATGGGATCTATTGTCTGGTAATTGGATTTCCATATATAGATGAACCAGAAATAACAATAACCACGGCTTTTAGAGTAGTATCCGAAGAAGGAAAAGTCTATATTATTAGAAGGGTTGTTCATGAAATATTGAACATAACATGGTTAAAATCGCCTTGGTACGAAATAAACAGTAAACTCGGTAATATTGGATTCATAGTTGAAGGTAAAAATGCGTGGAATAACTTCTATGAATTAATAGTGAGAGTCCCATCTAGTCCTAGTGTAGATATAGATATATCACTACGTGATATGCAAGGAACAGATAAAATAGTTGGTCCATATAAATTATTTACTCTACAATTGCTGAAACAAAATATATGTACTATATTTTATTCAAGAAACGGTTCACTTAAGGTATTCTTTTATGATGGGAAAGAAAAACGTGAGGAGATCTCATATAGTTACGTAGAGCGTAGTGAATTTATCGAAAAATATTTCATGGATCCATACGAATTCATGATACTCCTATTCGATGGTCTTGATCTAATATTCGAACATACATATGATCTGCTCTCTGGCAACTATAAAGATAAGAGACCAGCACCTTACATTTATATACAGTACAAAGCGGTTACTGAACCGCTTGTTAATCATGAAACCGGTTATATTGACTTCCAAGTAAATGTTACTTACAATTTCAAAATATATGATCCACGCTTTATCGATTCCCATAAAGATATAGCAAAAAAGGCAGGATACTTTTCCATCTACATCCTTCTAGAATTCCTCGCTGATAAAGTTACATATGTAGCCTCTTACTTATCAATAATGGGTGTTATTATTAAAGTTATAGAAGGTATTGATATAGAGCTACATATTCACGGAGATTCTACTACATCATTTATACTAGCTCCTATAGACAATGAAGTTTACTCTATATATTACGAAGAGTACCTTCAAGGCAGATATTCGATACCATACCCACTCGGCATTAAAGAAATCCATGGAAAATTCAGTCTCTCCTTTGATCTTGTAGTTAAGTATGATATCCTTGGGGCTTTATATGAAAAAGCTAGTTCAGAAATAAGTATTTCATCACTTGCACCTACACTAATAGGTAAAAGATCCGGTATCTTTGTTGTGGAATTCAGTAGACTCGAACCTTACGTTAAAAGAGCATATTTTGATCAGCAGATAATGTTAAGTATTAATGGTTTTGGGGGAGCTTCTAGTAAAGTAGCTAGAGGACACATGTACATTGAATGGAGTCCTTCTTCAAATACATACTCCTATAGCAGTATGGATAGTATACATTTAAACTCTATATATAAGTCCCATAGAATTATTATAGATAATGCGACTACCACGTTGATCTATACTCCAAGATACTATCTCAACTCCTTATACGATAAAATAGTATGGAATATGGATGATAATGAGGGGTACGTCATCGCTAATATATATCCGTATACAAGAATCAATTGTATATATTCTATTGATGATATTGTGTTGGTATATACATTCGATAACACAAGTTTAGAAAAACCATATAGTATAGGTGCAAAGTTAATCCTTTACAATAGAACAACTAATAGTTGGGACGAATTAACATTTATCCCCACAGATAGAGAACTTGTTTTACAACCAACTCTCTCGGTTCTTGATGACCATAGGGTTTTAATAGGATGGTTTGCTATACCATATGAATCGATTAATCTAAGCTCTACATTCTTTATTGAGAACTATTCATTGAAAATCGGTATATATAATATTAAATCACGTGAATGGGAAAATATCTATGCGATTAACGGTTTAAACATAGTTGATTACAAGATTATAGGATATAGTGGAATACCCTATATCATATTAGAGAAAGTTATTGGAGAAAATGAGTATAGTCTGGAGCTCATAGAAGTATCTACAACTAACACTCTATGGAGGATTAAGTTAGATGATTTAATGGTAATAGATTACTTAAATATGGAGAGTAAAGTATTGATAGGTAGATTTTTAAACAATACGATATGGTTAGTG
>NJDP01000117.1 GCA_002254665.1 Desulfurococcales archaeon ex4484_58
GTATCGTTCATTGGGAGAAGATTTTATCACATAATAGTAACCAGAAGATTCATATAGATAGAATGGTGTTAAGTCTTCAAGTGAATACTTGATTATACTATATTTAGTCTTGATGAGGAAGAAATGATTACGACTATCAATAGTTATCTCTGCGTATTTATCATAGCTAATATCAAAAACCTCTAATACTTTATCCGTAATAATGTTTTTCAAAACAATAGTTCCATTACTGTATTTGATCGCTATAATCATTTTAATAGGGTCATAATCAATTTTTAACTCATAATCATCTAATACTCTATCATCATAACCAAAACTATCAATTCCACAGGTAGCGATAATATCGTTTCTCCCAGACCTCACTATCCTAAATACTACAAAACCACTCCTAACAATATAATCCATTCCAGTCCCAATTAATGAGAAATTGTAACGATACCTTACCTGTCCATCAAAAGGATTTATAATCTCTACTATCGAGCCATTAGCTAATACTATCCTATCTCTATGATTTATTAGTGTAACCAACCCGGAAACATATCCTCCCTTAGACCATATAATCTCTTCTTTATCAAGATCGATTAAAGAAGCGTTTCCACGGAAATCGATCATAAACAATTTATTTCCACTAACTAATGCAAAACCGATAGGCCACTTCATATACTTACCTACATATAAATGTTTTATTTCACCACTAGACACATTTACATAGGTTAGATACCCATATGTTGAAGTATAGAATCCAACAATATGATCGTTTAACCATCGTGGAGTATATGATGCTAAACCATAGTATTCATCAATGATCGGCTCAGTATATTCTAAGTATTTCCTCCCACTACCCTGTGATAATAGAGATACACTAGATATAGTGGATAAAAATATAAGTAGTAATAGTAGAGCTGTAAATATCTTTTTCAAACAACCCACCGATTGATCAATGGTTAACCATATACATGGTGAAGTATTTTAAACATAGAGTATGAATTATATATAGGAAATATACAAACAACCATATACAAAACAATATACATGGTGTCTCATACCATATGGATACAATAGAGGAAGTGGTTGAGAAAATCCTAGAATCTAAATACTGTATAGCATTCACGGGCTCTGGAATCTCTGTTGAGAGTGGAATACCTAGTTTCCGTGGACCAAATGGTTTATGGAAGAAGTATAGACCAGAAGAACTAGCTACACCACAAGCTTTCTCTAGAGATCCGATCCGTGTATGGGAGTGGTATAAGTGGAGAATGGAGTTGATCTTTAAAGCTAAACCAAACCCTGCACATAGAGTCTTAGCCGAATTAGAGAGACTTGGTTTCTTGAAATGTATTATTACTCAGAATATAGATGATCTACATAGATTAGCTGGTTCTAAATGTATAGTTGAACTCCACGGCAATATTAAGAGAGCTCGTTGTATAAGTTGTGGATATAGAGTTACATGGAATAAACCACCAGAAGAAATCCCTCCACATTGTCCTAGATGTAATAGTTTATTGAGACCGGATGTAGTATGGTTTGGTGAAGAACTACCTAGAGATCAATGGATGAAAGCATTAGAACACACAAATAAAGCTGATCTTGTACTAGTTATTGGTACTAGTGGTGTAGTATATCCAGCGGCTATGATCCCATATATTGTAAAAGAAAATGGAGGAATAGTAGTGGAGATCAATATTGAAGATACAGCATTAACAAATATAGCAGACTATATCTTAAGAGGGAGAGCCGGGGAGATATTAGAGAGTATTTATCGTGTTTTAAAACAGAGAATAGAGAGGCTTTAGTCTTAAGGTTATTAATGACTAGTTACTTTGAATACCTTATTAATTATATTAGAGAAAATATGTTATGAGTAATAGAGTCTATAATAGTGTTTATTCTCTATTTTATATCTAGGTAGGAGATGAGAAATGAATGTAATAAATAAACTCTCTATTACCACTATACTACTGTTACTATTAATTCACACATTCATACCCGATACATTGATCTATGCCTCTAATATTGGTTTTTCAAGCCATAACTATACATATATGGATAGAAAAGTCACTCCAGTTCAATAATGAGTATCTCTAAATATTCAGAGTTGCATATAAAAAGCTTAGTTAATAAGACTTTATTCATTGTAGATGTAGATACTCATATTGATGAGACACCGGAAGATATATTTGAGGCATTATCGAGTCTCGACCGCTGTATGTCGAGAGAAGATATTCTTGATTCTTGAATTCCAGGTTATGTAAAAGTAGTTGATTCTATTGATGATATACATGGTCTATTAATGATGCATCTATTAAATATCATAGAGTTTGGAGTGAGGATTTCTATCAAACATTTATGATTGTTGATTCAAATAAATTTAGAATAGTTGTAACCTAAAATGGATTATTCTATCATATTGCTAAACCAGATTATAATGTAAGTAATATAGCTATTCTCGATCAAGACGAATTAATGAATTTAGCTAAAAACTGGTGAGATCGATGTTTTCAAGGAAATGTTTAAATACCCCGTTGTAGGTGGGTGGATAAGATCCGAGATTAAATTAGTTTATTTCGGTACATCTGGTAGAGAATCAATTATTAAAGAGGAAACAATATTTGAATTCACTAATGACACGTTAGTTCCTACTACGGAGTATGAACTGAAACTAGAAAATCCATATCATGTATTCTATATATTAGTTGATGATATTCGTATTGGTTATCCATTTAAAGTAGGGATAGAGAAAATCAATAATAAGACACATACTAAGTTTATTGAAGGTATTGTTCCCCTCCCACATATTCTTTCCACTAGTATGTTTAATATTACTTACGAGTATCTTGGAAGTATACTAAATACTTATAGGTCTATTAGTGGTAATAAGAATATTACACTTGAAGATCTGATAATTCGTGATATCTATTATGGATTTGTATTGGATAGAAGATACATAAAATACATAGTTCCTATACTTATAGTTTCAGCCAAGAACTCTAACCTACTATTAGTATCTTATCTATATGAGGAAGGCCCTAAACTATTTTCTAAGATCAGGGTTTCCGGTGAATATACGCTAAGTGATTCAGAATCACTCTTTACACTTGAAGAAATAATTAAGTTATCTGATGAATTAATGAGTAAAGTTAGATATAAGCAATTCATGGGTTTAATCAAATTATTAATTCCACTAAGTACTATAGTGTTTATAGTGATCATCTATTATAAAAGAAGAAAGAAATCCACGTAGTTCAATAAATACCTATTTTCAAGTATTTATACGGGATGCTATCCAGATCAACAATAAATATCCTCGTATATTTTTAATAGAGTCTAGTTTTTAGAAATAAATAATATATAATAAATATTTCGGGGAGGATATTTTTGACCACTAGTTTAACGCGTGAGGAAAAAGAGAAGTTTATTAGAGCTTTAGAGGAGGATCGTGAGTTTCGTTATATGTTGATGGGTTTGTTGGGTTATAGGGAGATCTTGGATCGGATCATTAAGTTAGAGGAGAGATTCGTTAAGTTAGAAGAAAGACAACAGAAATTAGAAGAGAGACAACAAAAGCTTGAAGAGAGATTTGCCGAATTAGAAGAGAGATTTGCTAAGCTTGAAGAGAGACAACAGAGGTTGGAGGAGGAATTAGTTAGAGTTAGGAGGTTAGCTGAACTTAATCGTAGAGATATTGGTGCTATTACAGAGTCTTTGTATTCTAGATGGGTTTGGGAGGATCTTAGGGAGGAGTTTAAGAGTAGAGGGGTAGTTGTTGTTAGGAGGATTAGGAATTATGTAGTGAATGGAGAAGAGGTTGATTTATTGATTGAGACCGAGGATAAAATATACGTTGTTGAAGTTAAGATCCAACCTAATCACCACGACATAGATGATCTATTACGTAAAGCATCAATTATTAAAGAGAGATTAGGTAAAGAAGCGATACCTATACTTGCTGGTGTATGGATAGGTGATGAAGTCTTAGAATATGCTAGGAATAAAAAAGTCGAGGTTATGATCTACTAGGCCTAGGGAAAATCAATTTAGTCTTTATACTTTATTCTCTATTTTAACTATATAATGAATACTTTAACATGTATATTTGAATAAGAAAAACTAATACTTTAATGGTGAATATGTGTTTTGGATATACTTCTCGTTACTGGTAAGTTAGCTGAGCCTATAGTTAGGGAGGTAGTGTCTAAGACTAGGTCTAAGCATAAAGTAGATATTATTGTTTTACCAGTTCATGTGATCTCTCTTCTCTCTACACGTGAGATTGGATTATCTCTTAAAAGAATGAATATTGATGTTTCAAAATACGAGTTAGTAGTTGTACCGGGTCTTTGTCGTGGCTCTTGTAGAGAATTCGAGGAGATCATTGATGTACCTTGTGTTAAAGGATCTATTCATGCATATGATCTACCATTAATCCTTGAACTAGATGATCCCTTGAAGGAATTGTCTAGAGAGAAACCGGCTGACGAGGTTATTAGAGAACGTATTATTGCTAGGAATAAAGAAGTTCTATTAGAGATCGAGGCTAGAGGTAGAGGGGTTAGGGTAGGTTCTACTTATATACCCTATGATCCACCACCATTTAGGATTATGTCCGAGATCTCTAACGCTTATAGTTTAGAGCGAGAGGAATTGAGGCGTAAGATCGAGTATTTTGTTGAGAATGGTGTTGATATTATTAGCTTAGGTTTTGAACCATTTAATCCCCGGCCTGACCATGTATATAGATTGGTTAAATGGGTTAAACGAGAATATGATTTACCAATTGCTATTGATACTCTCATACCATCAGAGATCAAGGCTGGTGTAGAAGCTGGTGTTGATCTTGTTTTAAGTATTGATTTATGTAATGTAGATAAGGTCTTAGATATTATACGTGATACTCCGGCCGTGATTATCCCTTATGATTCGTGTAGAGAATATTTACCTAGAGATCATGGTGAAAGAATAGATCTTCTTGATAGACTATATGTTAAACTGAGAGATAAGGGGTTTGATAAAGTTATAGGTGATCTTATACTAGACCCCCCGATCACCGGTAATGTTCTCGATTCACTCTATAGCTATAAATTATTTAAACAAAAAC
>NJDP01000118.1 GCA_002254665.1 Desulfurococcales archaeon ex4484_58
AAGAGGTCCTAACACAGCATCTGGATCCATTATGATCTCATCAGCAGCTAGAGCTATTAATGTTCCACCACTCATAGCATAATGTGGAACAATAACTATTTTCTTACCACGATGCTTTTTCAAAGCCATAGCGATCTGTGAAGCAGCTAAAACCAATCCGCCCGGTGTATGTAGTATTAATGCTATTGTTTCACCAGGTCTAATACTACGTATAGCCCTGATCACAGCCTCTGAATCCTCTATATCAATAAAACGATAAACCGGGAAACCGAGAAAACCCATTCTCTCCTGTCTATGAATCATAGTTATAACTCTCCACCTATACTTCTCTTCAATCAATCTTATAAGCTTCAATCTAGCTGCTCTAAGCCCCCTCAACTGTAATTGTGGATGTAGAATTAGGTATAAGAGTAGAAACCAAAACATTAAACCGATTAAATCACTAAAGCCATCCATGATAAACTACCCTTCCCCATAAAATATTGTAAAGCAGTAAGGCGTCAAACCACACTATACTTTGAATTCTTAGAGAAAAACATATTTAAATGTTTGAGTAAAAAATAAAAACATTCAGACATATTAGATATATTATGAACCCCGACTTCCAAGTTATCCTATGATCTAGTATTCAATAATACTATACTCAATATATAGGCCCATAATCATATTTATATATCATTATCTGTCTTAAGGTTTAATAAAAACTTTGGAGGTGGAAAACATGATTAAAGTCGTACTCATTGGTCAAGGCATGGTTGCAACCCATTTCGCAGTAGGACTCGAGAGATTAAAGAATGGAGAAATACTGGATCACGGTATACCTTTAAGGGATCGTCTGAGCTATAAATACAGCGATATAGAGATTGTTGGCTCGTACGATGTGGACGAAGCTAAAGTTGGCAGATCGATTTATGAAGCAGCATTAGACATATTCGATGAAAACATAGTGCCTAAGAGTCTGAAAGACGTGGTTATTCGTAGAGGAATACATCTAGATAGTTTGAAGGGTCTACCATTCAAAGCACGTGGTAGGGAGGAAGGTAGAAATCTACGTGAAGCAATCGAGGAATTAGTTGATGAATGGAAAGAACTAGATGCAGATGTATTCATTAATGTTATAACAACTGAGAGAGTTGATCCATTCAATGATCTAAAGAAACTAGAGGAAGCAATCGATCAGGGCAAAGTATCTGCTAGTCAAGCATACGCTTATGCAGTAGCACTCTATGCTAAAAGAGTGAAACCAGCAACATTCATAAACGCTATACCATCACCAATAGCTAACGATGATGCATTTGTAGAGCTCTATACAAACTCTAGAGCAGTAGTATTTGGAGATGATGGTGCAACTGGAGCAACACCATTAACATCTGATCTACTAGAACACTTGTATGAGAGAAACCGTAGAGTTCTAGATATTGCACAATTCAATATCGGTGGAAACACTGATTTCCTAGCATTAGATGTGCCAGAGAGAAACTTGATGAAAAAGAAGACTAAGAGCGGCATAGTAGAAGATATTCTAGGATACCATGTACCAAACTATATCAGGCCAACTGGATACCTAGAACCACTTGGAGATAAGAAATTCGTAGCAATGATCATTGAGTATGAGAGTTTTAATGGGTTCAGGGATGAATGGTATATTGTAGCGAGAATAAATGATAGTCCAGCACTAGCTGGGCTACTAGTGGATCTATCTAGACTAGGGAAGATCGCCGTTGAGAGAGAAGCTTATGGGACAATATACAGTGTAAATGCATTCTACATGAAAAACCCAGGACCTAGGAACTCTAAAGCAATAGCTAAGGTAAAAGCATATGATCTACTCCTAGAATGGTTAGGGATAGATGATGAACGATATATGCAATCCAAACAAAGCTTATAATGAACTCGTTAAACCCACAGATGGTCCTATATCAAGATATTTCAACCGGAGAATTTCCATAAGAATAACTTGTTTTTTAATTAATCATAACATTAAACCTCAACCAAACACTATCACTTTACTCACTACCTTAATCGGTTTATTAACGGCTATAACGACATATCTCAATCCATTAATCGGTGGTTTCTTAGTTGAAATAACTAGTATACTTGATGGTATAGATGGTGAGATAGCGAGGTTAACTGGTAAAGTAAGTAGGTATGGAGCATTTTTAGATGCAATGCTTGATAGGATCGTTGACATATCAATATTAACGACGGGTTCACTATACTTACTCGATATCCTAGAACCTAAATCAGCATTAATTATTGCTTCATGGCTTATATCCTCATCGATATTAGTAAGCTATCTACATGCTCGCGGAGAAGCTAGTCTAAACACTAATCTCCAATTATTAGGTTTTAGAATATATGCTGGGAGAGATGTGAGGCTCTTCCTATACTCGATCGCGTTGATCCTATATGTATTTCAACCTTTAATCTACCTATCACTAACAATTATCATAGCACTACTTTCAACAATATACATATTCTGTAAGATCATTGTAGCTCGTAAACTATAATGGAGAGGGTCTAATAAATGAAAGCAATCATAATAGCTGGCGGAACGGGATCAAGGATCTGTAAAATATTAGGATGCAAAGGTAAACAATTGATTAGGATCCATGGTTTAGAGTTGTTCATGTACCCTATAATTAGTCTATGGAGTATAGGTATCAATGAATTCATAGTCGTGGTTAATCCTATGATATACAATGAGATAGACACTATATTAGAGAAGTACTCTCAAGAACTTGGTTTCAAGTATATACTCGACTTCAACCCCTATATAGAAACATTGAATGGAAACACCACACTTATAGGTTTAAAACATGTATCAGAACCAGTATTACTTAGTGTATCGGATCACATTTATCCACCAGAAATGCCAGAGAAATTATTAAATGAAGGAATAAAACTTAAATCAGATATCGTAGTACTTGGTGATAAAAACCCTATTATAGTTGATGTTAGAGAAGCAACAAAGATAAAGGTTAGTGGAGATAGGGTAATAGAGGTTTCTAAACAACTAATAAATCCAGATTATATAGATACCGGATTATTTCTATTTAAAAACCCCTTAAAAATCACTAGTTTATTTGATGTTGAGAAACCAGTTAGGTTGATGGATATAGTTAGTGATCATAGATTATTAGTTAAGGTGGTTGTAATTGATAAACTTGTGTGGAAAGATATTGATGTACTCGAGGATCTTCTAATGATTAGTAAAGAACCTCTTAGAAATGTTGTTATGAAACTATTGGATATTATTAAACATCAATCATAAAATAGAATAACCATTTAATATGCCCTAATCTATTCTACATAATATATTGGTGTATTTATGAAGGCAGTATTTATTGGACCGCCCGGAGCCGGTAAAGGTACATATGCTAGTTATTTTAGTAGAAAATACTGTATACCCCATATATCTACTGGTGACATATTTAGAGACGAAATCGCTAAAGGAACAGAGCTTGGAGAAATCATTAAGAAGTATATTGATAAAGGAGAACTTGTACCTGATGATATCGTTATTGAAGTTGTTAAGAAGAGACTAAACCAGCCAGATACACGTAACGGCTTCATACTTGATGGGTTCCCCAGAACATTAAACCAAGCAAAAGCATTAGATGAAATTACCCAGATAGATGTAGCTGTCTACATCTATGTCCCAATTGAAATAGCTATTGAGAGACTCAGTAATAGGTATATTTGTCCCAAATGTCATAGAATATATAATCTAAAGTTCAACCCTCCAAAAAATGATCTTAGATGCGACTATGATGGAGAAAAACTAATTAGAAGACCAGATGATGAACCAGAAGTTGTTAAGAATAGGTATAAAGTCTACTATGAACAATCACATCCAGTAATAGACTATTATAGGAGAAAGAATTTATTGATCGAGGTGGATAATAGTAGTAGTGCTGAAATAGTAGTTGTTCTCCTCGAAAAAACACTTATTGAACGTGGAATACTTAAACTTAAACCCTGTAATCCAAACGTTTCTATTAGATAGAGTTATTCTTCAGCATATTTTCTAAGGTTAACCTTATATATAAACCAATCAATCACCAAGATAATTATAGTAGATACTATGATCTTGGGCATCATAGCTAATGCTTCACTATATCTTCCAAATATCAATATACACCTTATTGTGTCAATGATCCAAGCGACTGGGAAATACATCGCTAATAACTTGAATATTTGAGGCATCATATATGAGGGAAGCCATATACCAGCCGTGAACGATAAGAATAGACCCAGAGCTGTACCAAGACTCGTTGCACCACTTGATGAACGAGCTATCAATGATAACATTGCACCTAAACCAATAGTCATAAATGCGCCAAGGAATAATAGTAGAGGTACAAGCCAATGAATAGGGTTTAATGGATTAAATACTATCTTCGCTCTAACCAAGAATACCCCGACAAGAATCGCTATTAAAGCTGATAATACGAGGGTAGTTATACCAGATAAGACTTTAGCTATAATAAACTCTGATTCCTTGATAGGTGTTGCTAATAATCTCTTTAGAGTACCTAGTTCTTTCTCATCAACAATCATTGTTGCTCCTAGTGTAAAACCACTATATAGAAACATCATACCAATAGCTCCTACAACATACCATCCAAGAATAGATGGGCGATCCATAAAAGCTTCTGGTTTAACATCTTCATAACTAGCATTTATAGAGACTACCATACCACGCATATACTCCTCTAAGAATTCAATAAATGATTTATTTCCATAGAATGAATACCATTGCCCAGTACTATTCATTCTTGTATAGTTCACATATGAATAGCTACTATTACTAAAGCCTAGTTTGATGTAATATAGTGTAATATTTACTTTATATAGACCAGTCAACGTATTAACTCTACCAACGAACATCTCAATAATGGATTCACTAATAGAACCACTAGTCGGATCCCTAGCTCCAACCAATACTTTTAGCTTGCCAGTACTATAAGTAACATTTAATCCAAACTTCTCCGGTATAATTATCCCGACATCTAGAAGGCCTTTCTTCAGATCATTTCTCAATTTAGTCTC
>NJDP01000029.1 GCA_002254665.1 Desulfurococcales archaeon ex4484_58
ACTACCAATCAATCTTATCTTTTTAACCTCCCTATCTATGGAATTAATAGTGTTTTTTAGAATAGTGTAGCACCCCTAGTATAGTTTTAGAATCTATAGTGTCTACGTTTCCAAAACTCTTTCCTTCTATAGGGGTTCCAGTTTCTTAATGGTCTATAATAGCCTATGATCCTACTCCAGATATCTAAGTTTCCACTTCCACATACTGGGCATTTAGCGTATAGTCCAGTAAATGTTTTACCACAATGGTTACAATGTGTTAATGCTGGTGTATAGCTCCAATAAACTAGATCAGTAGCCATTAATCTCTTAGTAAGTTTAGCTAATGCTTCTGGTTCTGGTTCTTCGCCTAGAAATATATGCATCATTACTCCGCCAGTAAACTTTTTCTGTACACGAGCTTCGATCTCTATCCGATCACTTAACTCGAGTGAACCATAGTATGGAGCTATACTGGTACTATATATCGGGTTGTCTGGATCACTTAAATAATCAATCACCTCGGGATGAACAGCTACATCTTTAATTGCTAGCTTAGCAGCTGCTGATTCACCCGGTACTTCTTCGACATTCCATGGAACACCAGCTTCACTCATTAGTTTCCTAGCATAGTTAACTGCGTAATCAATCATTTTCTCCATAACACTGGTTGCTCGTAACCAGTCTCTCCTAGAACCTTCACTCCAAAGCTTCGGTTCTTGGAGATAAATAGCGGCAGCCTCCGGTAAGCCTAGAATACCTATTGTATTGAAATGACTGCTTGGGAATTCTTGTAGATACCACTTAATCATACTATACATATTAGGGTATCTACCCATTAAGTAAATGTATCTTTTACGGAACCAATCTTCACTCATTCTAACTAAGTCTAGGATCTTACCATATAGTTCCCAAAATCTCGTATCATTGCCTCCCGCTTCGAGAGCTATTCTAGGTAGATTAATAGTTGTAACGTTTACCGAACCAGTTATATCTGGTACAGCCCATAATCCACCAAATCTCGTCTTCTCAATCTTCTTTATAGCCTCTTCGCGTATATCCTCTAGATCCTTCTTTAAACTATAACCTAAACCAACACCTTTAACACTATTCTTATAGGCATAGAGTAGTTCGTTTCTATCAATAGATATTCTACAACACATAGCATATGCAGCGTCTGGATCAACCACTCTAGTGTTTAACCAATAGAAACTCCCTCTCTTAGCTGAAGTTTTAAATATTGCTCCAAAAAGCTCTGGTTCATCCCATATCATCTTAGCTGTAACCATTAATGTTGGTATCGGGAATGTGAATGGTTGTCCATAGGAATCTCCTTGGAAGAGGATCTCTATAAAAGCTAACATGAACTCTTTTGCTTCATCATAGTATGTTCCGAGAGGTTCTACTTTCTTACCATCATATACTGCATAGTCTCCTTCAAGCATTTTACGTGGAGCATCAAGTGCTACTGTGAAGTTTGTGAATGGTGTTTGTAACCCTACTCTTGTTGGATAATTTAGGTTGAATAATAGTCTCTGTATATTCTGTTTAATCTGATCAAATGATAGCTTATCTCTACGTATAAATGGCCCAGCATACCATTCTACACTAGAGAATGCTTGTGCACCTGTGAAATAGTGTTGTAGTGTTATCAAGTAATTAGCTATGTGATCAACATAGGTATCGAAGTGTCTAGCTGGGCGAGATGTTACTGTTGGTGTTTTCAACCCGATCTCTAATACACGCGCAATACTATGTCCGGTACAATATGGAATATATATACTGAAAGGTAGCTTATGTACATAAATATATCCTTCAATATGTGCTTTAAGAACAGGTTTAGGTAGTAAATCAACGAGATTCATCATATATTCTTCAAGTAAATAGCTAAAGTAACCAGTAGGGCCTATGTGTTTATTTGCATTCTCATTAACATCTAAACTATTCCATTCATAGTATTTCTCGATAGGATCAACTGATTCTCCACTGTTTTTCTCAATAGACATAATTTTACATAACACCTCATCGAGGACTCTTAATCTAGAATTGCCCGACTTATAGAAAATTCATAGAAATTCAAATTATATTCCATTATTTTCTAGGTAATAATGTATTATTACTAAGGTAAACTATAGGATTCCATATAAGGTTTCAGTTGCTGATATCATACGTGATAATGTAGTCCAAGCAGTTAATGGTTTACGATATATAGAGTATTCTGCTTTACTAATTCTTAGTATTTCATTGCTGAAGTCTCCGTGAGGGAACCCTCCGATACCTAAAGCATAGTTTTTATTAATAGCCTCTCTAACTATATCTATTGGTTTCCTCCTATCACCTTTTTCACGTAATAAGATTAATCCGTTTATACTTATTTCCTCAAATAAATCTTCAAGTCTCATCGTTTTAACGTATAGTAGGGGATCGGTTGAGTCTGGAGGGGTTTTTCCAGCGATAAGTAGTTGTTCCATTAATCCTATGAATCTATTATAATTCCTCGGGATCCTAGTCTCTGGTTTAATGAATATTATGTCTCCATTATATGTGTGAACATATATTCTTAGAAAACCCTCTTTATTTAATGGGCTCTCAAGAGCTTCTAGTAGAGAGACGTGGATAATATCCGGTCTTCCACGTTTTTCTCTATCTTTTAATTTCTTCATTGCATGGTAATGTAAAGAAGTATCTAGTAGAGTCTCTCCAGGTTTCTTTCCCCTCTTCCTTGCATTTTTTATTACTGCTGGATGACTCCATAATTCTCTAGGGACTAGTTCTATAGCTGATTCTAATAATATGATGTGTATAATTTTCTTCAATCATGTCACCGAAACTATAAAATTCTTCTTATACTTTGGAAAAGATAATTATTTGGAGGGTATTTATTAATTGAGTAGGAGAACAGAGCTTTTACGAGATATGGCTCTTCAGAGGATGAAGTATCTATATAGATTAGCTATCGAGGAGACTCGCAGAGAGAGATATGATCTAGCTCGTAGGTATGTAGAGTTAATTATTAAGTATGGACATAAAGCTAGGGTTAAACCACCAAGGTATATACGTAGAGGATATTGTAGAAAATGTAAAATACCATTAATACCGGGATTAACATCTAGGGTTAGAATACAGAGTGAAGGTAGAGGATCAAGAGTTGTGGTGACATGTTTACTATGCGGGTGGAAGAGAAGATATATGATAAAAACGTTAGAGAGGAGATTAAGAAGAGAGTAGCTGGTAAGGTTGATTTACAGCTTGGTAAGAAGGGTTTAACGGATTCTTTTCTCAGAGAAGTTGAGGAGAGACTTAAGAGGCAGGGTGTTGTTAAGATTAGGATTCTAAAATCGTATATTAGATCTTCAGAAAAGGATCGTAGAGGTATAGCTAGAGAGGTTGCAGAGAAGGTTAAAGCAAGACTTATAGAAGTTCGTGGATATACATTCATTATTGCAAAGAACAAAGTTAAAGCTGGGAGATAAGTATTTAAAGATATATGAGTTTTGAGTATGGTTAAGGTGTGATAAAGTGGTTACCGCATTAGAGGTGCCAGCTGATAAGTTAATAGAGAAGCTAGCACAGTATCTAAAAGAACATGTACCAGAGGTAAAGCCTCCAGGATGGGCGTTTTTCGTTAAAACCGGAGCTAATCGTGAGAGACCGCCGGAAAACCCTGATTGGTGGTATTATCGAGCAGCTAGTATGCTCCGTAAACTCTATAGATCAGGTGAACCGATAGGTATTGAGACTTTCCGTACAATATATGGTGGCAGGAAAAACTATGGTTCAGCACCCGAGCACTTCGTTAAAGGTAGTGGTAGTATCATACGTAAGATGTTACAACAACTAGAAAAAGCGCGTCTAGTTAGGACTTTGAAGAAACGTGGTAGAGTATTAACTCCACAAGGTAGAGCATTACTTGATAGATTAGCTTTTGAAGTAATGCTAGAGATCGTTAAGGAGAAACCAGAAATGATAAAATATCTGCCACCCAGTTATAGAGAGAAGATCGTAAGTGCTAGGTAGAGGGGTGTTGGGTTATGAGCGAGGAGTATAGTTATGATGCAGAGCTTGAAGAGATTAAGCGTAGGAAAATGCTTGAGCTACAGAGGAGGCTTGAAGAGGAGAAGAAGAGACGTGAACAAATAGATGCTATATTAAGACAAATCTTAACTCCAGAAGCTCGTAGTAGATTAGCTAATTTGAGATTGGTTAAACCAGAGTTAGTTGATCTAGTGGAGCAACAATTAATCGCTTTAGCTAGATCCGGTAGGATCCCGGTCCCCGTTAAAGATGATTTTCTCAAGAAACTATTAGCTCAACTCTATGAACAAACTCATCGTGAAACCCGTATACGTATTGTTAGGAAATAGGGTGGAGAGGATCCATCATGGCTAAGAATATACATGTAGCTAGGAAACTTCGTTTAGCAGCTGCTTACAAATCGAATAGACCGGTTCCATTATGGGTTACCTTAAAGACTAGACTACGTGTTAGGAGGGGTATGAGGAGACGTCATTGGAGGAGGAGTAAATTAAAGGTTTAGAGGGGTATGGGTCGTGAGTGAATCCGGTATTGTTAAATCTATCCATGTTATTCCTTTGAAGAGAGTATATTTTGGTAGGAGGAAAAATAGAGCTGATCGAGCTATTCGTTTAATTAGAAAATATGTTACGAGGCATTTCAAGGAAGCAGAGCAGGTAGTTATTGATCCCAAGGTTAACGAGTATATTTGGAGTAGAAGTCGAGAAAAACCACCACGTAGAGTGGTTGTTGAGGTAAGGTTTAATAGAGAGGAGAAGATAGCACGTGTATTACTTGCTAGAAAACAAAAAGTTGGGGGGAGAGACTAGCTAGTTTATGAAGAGAGATAGTGTGGTTTTGAAATGAACGTTGAGTTGCTTAGAATATTTGGTAATCCGCATATAGGTGTTTATGTTTTTGTAAACAATTCTATAGCTATTGTTCCTCCAGGTTTAGATGAAGAAGTTAGGAATAAGATTATTGAAACCCTCGATGTAGAGGTCATCGAAACCAAGATCGCTGGTTCTATCTTGAATGGTGTTTTAATAGCTGGTAATGATCATGGATTAATCTTTCCTAGAACTATTTTAGATGAAGAGTTTGAGTATTTGAAAAAGAACCTATCTAGATATGGGTTTAACTTATATATTGCTAGATCGAAGAATACAGCATTAGGTAACTTGTTATTAACTAATAATAAAGCATGTATTGTTGGTTCAGATATTGAAAAACAAGAGATCATAAAGATTTCAGAAGTTCTCGGTGTAGAGGTTTTTAGTAGGGATGTAATGTATCTAACTATACCAGGTAGTTTAGCTGTAGTTACAGATAATGGTGGTGTGATTCACCCGGATGTTTCAGATGAGGAATTAGAGGAGCTTAAAAATATTTTTAAAGTATATATCGAGAGAGCAACTGTTAATTCTGGGATACCTTTTATTAAGAGCGGTTTAATAGCTAATAATAAAGGTATATTAATTGGTGAAAATACTACTGGCCCGGAGATGCTCCGTATTAGGAGAGGTTTTCAAAGCATGGGGTGAAACCCGTGTCGGAGGTTAAGATTTATCGTGTTGAGGGATATATGTTGATCAGCCATGATAGTCTACCTACTTGGCAGAAATTTGTAAAAGAAGTTAGAGCTTTAAAACCTGAACATGCAGTTGAGTATGTATATTCTGTTCTAGGAAGTAACCATAAGTTAAGGAGAAAACATATACGTATAGTTAGTGTTAAGGAGATCAAGCCTGAAGAAGCGCAGGATAGGAGAGTAGTTGATCTAGCTAAGATTAGGGGGTTTGTTAGGTTTTGAGTAAAGAGTCTAGAGAAGAAAAGGTAGCTATTAGTTTAGGAGAACTTGTTGCTAGAGCTAATCAATTACGTGATTATCTAACAATACTTAGTTCTCAGATAGATACCTATACTTCTCATATAAACGAGCTTCAAGTAACACTTAATACACTAAAAAATATACCTGATGAAGATGTTGAAGGATTAATAGTTCTTGATCGATTGAATTCAGCGTTTATACCTGTATCTATTAGTGGTGGATGGTTAAAAACAGTTATTGTAAATATAGGTAGAAACTATTATATGAAAACGGATAGAGAGAAAGCAGTTGAAATTATCAATAAGAGGCTTGAAGCATTACGGAGGATACTTAATAACTTAAGGAACCAATATCAAAATATGCTTAACGAATATAATACTATACAACAAATACTTGCATCAATATACTCACAACAAGTACAGAAGAGTAGTGGAACACAGGGTTCCTAAGTTATATTATCCCTATAGGTGTATTCTTCGTTGTTTAAGAGGATCAGAAACGTATTTTCTAAATTTATCGATAAAGCATCACAACTTATTTCTTCGAAGGAGAAGCTCTACGAGCTTGTAGAGGATTTCAAGTTAGAGCTTATATCTAATGATGTTGCATACGAGGTTGCCGAGGAGATAGCTTCCAAGATTATTGAGAGTATTAATGGGGGTTTAGTTAGGGATCGTGATTCATTAGTTAAGCTTTTAAAGAAAATTATACGTGGATATTTCGTGGATCTACAGTATTTTGATCTCTTTGAAGAAGCTAGAAGATATAAGCCTTACAAAATAGTTTTTCTTGGAGTTAATGGTGTAGGAAAAACTACTACAATAGCTAAACTTGCATTAATGTTTAAAGATAAAGGGTTTAAACCATTAATGGTTGCAGCTGATACTTTCCGTGCAGGTGCCCAGGAGCAGTTGAGGATACATGGTGAGAAGATAAGTGTCCCTGTTTTCACTGGTAAATATGGATCTGATCCAGCGGCTTTAGCTTTTGATGCTATACAATACGCTTCTAATAGGGGATATAATGTGTTATTAATTGATACCGCTGGTCGTATGCATGTAGATGTTGATCTTGTTGAAGAGTTGAAGAAAATAGTTAGAGTAGTTAAGCCTGAACGCAAAATACTTGTTGTTGATGCTTTAACTGGTAATGATGCTGTTGAACAAGCCCGTTTCTTCCATGAAGCCGTTGGTGTTGATGGTGTTATTGTTACTAAGGTTGATGCATATGAGCAGGGGGGTGTCCCCTTAAGTATAGTGTATGCTATTCGTAGCCCTATTCTCATGATTGGTGTGGGTCAAGGGTATAGGGATTTAAAATATTTTAATGTTGATGAGTTTCTCGATAAAATTATTAGTTAGTAGATATCTATGTCTTATGAGATATATAATGAATTGTTTTGGAGTGTGGGTTACCTAATGGGTTTCAGAGAACTCATTGATGCTTGGAGGAAAATAATTAGGTTAGCTACTAAACCTAGTCATGAGGATTATTTAACTAGTTTAAAAATGAGTTTACTTGGATTAACTCTTGTTGGTGCAATAGCTTTTATTATAAGGTTTATCTTAATAGTATTTGTTTTTCCACAACAACTGTATGGTGGATAGGATATTGGTTAAAAAGACTAAATATTATGCTATAAGAACAACTACTGGTAGAGAGTTAGATGTAGCTTTAGTTATGGAGAATAGACTTCACAGTTTTAGAAGGAATAATGAAGATTTAGGTGTTGTAGCTATAATTATACCACCCAATATACGTGGATACATATTTGTTGAATCCTCTAGTTTATCTGGTGTATACCAGTTAATGTCTGAGATAAAATATGTGAAAACAACACAGCCTATGAATGTTTCTAGTGAGGAGATGGAGAGAATAGTTAAACCTAAACCTGTCATAGAGTTGATTAATGAAGGGGATATAGTCGAGATTGTTAGAGGACCGTTTCGTGGTATGAAAGCTCAAGTTATAAGTATTAATAGGAGTAAAAACAGTGTTGTATTAAGTATTTTAGAAGCATCTTTTGCGGTTCCAATAGAAGTTCCAAGCGAATATGTTAAACCATTAAAGAAGGGTGGATAAGTATGACTAAGAAAACTATTAGAGTAATGGTTGAGGGGGGAAAAGCTACTCCAGGCCCTCCGTTAGGACCTACTCTTGCTCCCTTAAGAGTTAATGTTGTTGAAGTAGTTAACGCTATTAATGAAGCTACCAAGGATTTTGAGGGATTAACTGTTCCCGTTGAAATAATAGTTGATACTTCAACTAAGAAGTTTGAAGTTAGAGTTGGTGTTCCAACGACGACAGCTTTATTGTTGAAAGAAGTGGGTGCTAAAGAGCCATCCGGTGATCCTGCACATAAGAAGATAGGTGATCTACCGCTTGAGAAGATAATTAAAATAGCTATTATTAAAAAGGAACAATTAACAGCTAAGTCTCTTAAAGCTGCTGTAAAAACAGTTTTAGGCTCGGCTAGGAGTATTGGTATAACCGTTGAAGGCAAGGATCCTAGGGTTGTCCAGAAAGAAATTGATGAGGGTTTATATGATGATATATTGTCTAAATATGAAACTGAATGGGAAAAAGCAGGTGAGTAAAAATGCCTATGCCTACTAAGGAAGAATTGAGAGAAGCTATTAGGAAGGCGATAGAATATAGTCCTCCACGCAATTTTAAACAATCAGTTGAATTAGTAGTTGTGTTTAAAGATATTGATCTTAAATCCCCTGAAGGTAGGATAAGAGAGACGATCTATTTACCAAAAGGTAGAGGTAAAGAGTTAAATATATGTGTGGTTGCTGATGGAGAAATGGCTGTTAAAGCACGAGAGCTAGGCGTTAAACGTGTTATAACCAGTAATGAGCTTAGAGAGATCGATAAGAAAACTGCTAAGAAAATTGCTGAGGAGTGTGATTGGGTTCTTGTAAGAACTGATCTAATGGCTCATGCTGGTAGAATTCTTGGACCAGCTTTAGGTCCTCGTGGAAAAATACCAGTACCAGTACCTCCAAACGCTGATATAGCTTCATTTATAAATAGATATAAATCTATGATCCTCGTTAGAAACAAGGATCAACCACAAGTAATGGCTCCTATTGGAACCATTGATATGGATCCAGATGATCTTGTTGAAAATGCTTATGCTATATTATCGCTACTAGAATCCAAACTACCAAACGGCGCACACAACATTTTTCGTGTTATAGTAAAGACTACGATGGGTCCTCCAGTACCGGTTGTCGGGTGATAATATATGTCTGTATCCGTTGTCCCAAGAGCCAAGAGGATCCCTAAATGGAAGATAGAAGAGGTAGAGTATTTAACAAAATTGTTTAAGACTTATCCAGTATTTGTAATAGCTGATCTAACCGGTTATCCGACTAATCAATTACAGAGACTTAGGAAGAAACTTGACAAGAAAGTTGTTTTCCGTGTATCTAAGAATAAATTGATAATGTTAGCTATGAAGAAAGCTGGTATAGATACTTCTAAATTCGAGGAGATACTGACTGGTCAAAACCTATTAATGTTTACTAATATGAATGCTTTCGAATTAGCTGATCTAATAGATAAGCTTCGATCAAAAACATATTATAAACCAGGAGATATAGCTGATCAGGAGATAGTTATTCCAGCTGGAGATACCGGTTTACCGGCGGGCCCGATCTTAAGTACTTTTGGTAAATTAAAGATACCGACAAGGGTTCAAGGAAATACTATAACTGTAGCACGTGATACAGTAGTTGCTAAGCCTGGTGATAAGATCTCTGAGGAGCTTGCTAGTCTACTTCAAAAACTTAATATGCCTTTAAAAGAAGTAAGGTTGCATATAAAGGTTGCGTATGATAATGGAATACTCATACCTGGAGATCAACTAGCATTAAATATTGATGAATATAGAGAATCGTTGCTAAAAGCTCATCTTGAAGCATTGAGTGTTGGTGTAGAGATCTCGTGGCCGGAGCCGGAGATCATAGAGTTATCTATATCGAAAGCTGCTAGACAAGCATTAATGCTAGCAATAGAGTCAGCCTTCATAACCCCTGAAACCATAGAACACGTTATAAGATCAGCTCACATGAAGGCTTATCTACTAGCTACTGAACTAGCTAAACAAGGAGTCGATCTTGGAGTAACTATTGTAAAACCAGTAACTACTGAGGAAAAGAAAGAGGAGAAACCAGAGAAAGAGAAGAGTGAGGAGGAGGAAGGGAAAGAAGCTGTTAGTGAGGAGGAGCTTGCTGAAGGGCTAGGTGCACTATTCGGCTGATCCTCCTTATGGAGAGATATTTTTAAATCCCCTTTAATCCCTAATATGGTTAAGTACAGAGACATAATGAGGTGGTGAGCAATCGAGTACATATATGCATCTTTACTATTATATAAAGCTGGTAAAGAAATAAATGAAGAGAATGTAAAGAAGGTTTTAGAGGCAGCTGGAGTAGAAGTGGATGAAGTTAGAGTAAAATCACTAGTTGCTGCATTGAAAAACATTGATATATCAAAGGTCTTAGAACAAGCAATAGCTGCTCCAACGGTTGTTGCACCAGTAGCTGCTCCAACAGAAGCACCTGCTGGAGAGAAGGAAGAGAAGAAAGAAGAAGAGAAGAGTGAGGAGGGGGAAGGGAAAGAAGCTGTTAGTGAGGAGGAGCTTGCTGAAGGGCTAGGTGCACTATTCGGTTAATATGAATAGATGGTAAGTGAGTTAATAGAGGATTTTTAGACAAGACTTTATTTTATATTAAGGGTATAATGGTATCTAATACTATAGGGTGAATTAATCTTTAGTCCTCTATACATAACCCATACTCTATTAAGCTACTCTTATATATTCTATGGTGATATTATTGTCGAAGAAACCTCCTACTTGTGAGTTCAAAGAATTGAGTATAAGTAAGGAGGGGTTTAGTAGGTATAAATGTAGGAAATGTGGTGCTAGATTCTGGAGTATGATTCCACGAGAAACATGCCCTGATAAACCATGTAGCAAATACGATTTCCTCTTCAAAGAATATCCGGGTGTAAAGAAACTTGATCTAGACGAGGCTAGGAATTCTTTTATAGAGTATTTTAAGTCGAAAGGACACGGCTATATTGAACCATATCCTGTTCTAGCACGTTGGCGTAATGATTTATACTTAACAATCGCTTCAATAATAGTTTTCCAACCCATGGTTACGGAGGGATTAATTGAGCCACCATATAATCCTCTAGTAATAGTTCAACCAAGTATTAGACTTGAAGATATAGATAATGTTGGATTAACTTTTGGGCGTCATCTCACAAGTTTTGAGATGGGTGGTCACCACGCATTTAATAGAAGAAATAAATATGTGTACTGGATCGATGAGACGATAATGTATGCATACGAGTATTTCACTAAAGTAATTGGTATTAAACCCGAAGACCTAGTATTTAAGGAGTCTTGGTGGGAGGGAGGAGGTAATGCTGGACCTGCTCTAGAGGTCTTGGTTGATGGGTTAGAGTTAGCCACACTTGTTTTTATGAAATACAAGATCGTTAATGGGAAATATATTGATAATCCTGTCCTCGTTGTTGATACTGGATATGGGATCGAGAGGATAGCCTGGTTTACCCAGAGAAAACCTACATCATACCATGTAATATTCGGGGATCTAATTAATGAATATAAGAGTATATTAGGGGTTGAAGAGCCCCCCTATAATGTCTTGAAGAAAATAGCTTATATATTAAGTGACCAAGAGATCATGAATATTGATCATTTAGTAGAATTGATTAATAAGGTCGGTTATGGAGAATATAGTAGAGAAACCATTGCCTCCATCAACACCTACACATTACTCGACCATGGTAGAACATTATTGCTGATGCTATCTGATGGTATAGTCCCATCAAATACTGGTGAAGGTTACCTTGCTCGTCTAGTATTACGTCGAATGTTAAGAACACTATTGAGGCTAAATATTGATGTTTCTCGTCTAGAAGATATAGTGTTGGAGCTATTGTTTAAACAAGCAATGTATTGGAAGAACAAGTATATCTATGATAAGTTTCATAAACACTTGAATTACATCAATGAAGTAATATCACTTGAAACCCGGAAATTCATAGATAACATTACACGTGGAGTAGATATTGTAGATAAGATTATCCGTAGAAAGAAGAAGATAGATGTGAATGATCTAATTGAAATCTATGATTCAAGAGGAATTCCTCCAGAAATAATTGTTGAGAGAGCTAGTAAATATGGATTAGAAATAAAGATGCCTAGCGATTTCTACGCTAAAATAGCTGAACTACACGGTGGTTCTAGGGCTTTAGTTAAAGAGAAAGAATACGGACTACCTAGAGAGATCGTTGAATGGGCTCGAAGCTTTGATTTCACTAAACCCATCTTCCATAAAAAACCCTATGCATCACGTTATGTTGCTAGAGTTGTTGGTATTAAAGATAGGTATGTAGTTTTCGATAAGACTATATTTTATCCAAAAGCTGGTGGCCAGGATGATGATAAAGGATACATTATCTATGGTGATAAGAAATATGATGTTGTAAATGTGTATAAGGTTGGAGATGTTGTTGTTCATGAATTGAATATTAAACCTGATCTAAGTGTTGGGGATGAAGTTGAACAATATATTAATTGGATACGTAGATATAGGTTGATGAGACACCATACAGCTACTCATATATTATTGGGTGTTCTAAGGAAAGTACTTGGCGATCATGTATGGCAAGCTGGTGTTGAGAAAACTGTTGATAAAGCTAGACTTGATATCACCCACTATAAACCCTTAAGTAGAGATGAATTATTGGAGATTGAGAGAGAAGCTAATAGGATTATTGATGAACACCTTGATGTAAAGTTTCATTATCTAGATAAATTCGATGCTGAGAAAAGGTTTGGTCTTAGAATATACCAAGGAGGAGCTATATACTCCCCTATCTTAAGAATAGTTGAGATCCCAGGTGTTGATGTTGAAGCTTGCTTCGGTACACACGTATACAATACATCTGAGGTGGGTGGGATAAAGATTCTTAAAGCAGAGAAGATACAGGATGGTGTGATAAGATTAGAGTTTTCAGTTGCTACAAAACTACCAGAGTATCTCTCTAGTATGATCGATGAGAAAGAACGAGCATTAAAGATTCTAGGTATGCCCCATGGTGATCTAGTATCTATTGCTCGTAGAATCAAGGATATGCTTGATAAAAACAGAGATATTATACTTAGTTATAGAAACGAGTTCAAGAACCTATTACTAGAGAGGGTCGAGAGAGAGAAAGAAAAATTATGTAATACATGGTTTATTGTGATTGAGAAGAAAATAGATGATCAACAACTATACAAATCGATCCTCGAAGAACTAGCGTTAAAGAAGAAATACATCACAGTACTCTATGGAAAAGATTATCTAGAAATAGCTATAGACCCCAATAAAGCTAAGGAGTCGAATATTGATTTAAGAATAGTAGTTAATGAATTAAAGAATAGAATAGAGGGAGCCCAGGGTGGAGGGAAGAGAGACCATATAATAATAAAGATATATGAACCAAGAAAAACGATAGATATGATAAAAAAACTATTAAAGAACTCATGTAAAGAATAAAAACCATGCATAATAAATAATTCTACATAGAAGAAGGGAGGGCCCGTGGCCTAGCCTGGATAGGGCGCCGGCCTTCTAAGCCGGAGACCCGGGGTTCGAATCCCCGCGGGCCCGCATCTCCCATATATTTCCTTGGAAACTGTAGTTTCCTACGACCATGCTGCTTTCTCCACTGAGTAACCAGTTGTTCTATAGACTCACAGTTGCCTAGTGAATAACAATCTGGTTGTCCTTTATTAGGATTCCATATACACTTATACAGGTAATATTTACCCTTGATCTTCTTAATCCTATAATACACGGGGAATTACCCTATACTATTTATCCCTAAATGGAAAAACCCATACTAGGGTAACCCTATGGATCATTAAGTATTTCTATTGATTGTTTCACTGTTTCCACGAATTCATGGAACTTAGGTTTGATAGTAATTTTAAACTCCTTACCCCTACCATAATCTGTCTCGATTAATCCCCATTTCGTAGCTTTATCGAGATAAGTGTATAGTAGTTTCCATGAGGCATTACACTTATCTGTGATCTCTATCAGTGATTTAGGCTTTATCTCCTCAATACACTTGATTAGGTCAATCAATCGAAATATATCTACACCCTTTACATAGAATTTGAACTTGGTCTCACTCATATTATCACCTAATTAAGAATATGTAATTATACGTATATAAATCTCTCTCTTAGAGAGAAAGGAGTATTAATAAAATATTTACTTAAAGTTAATGCTTTAATTTCGGTTAGGTTACTCTTTAAAATTTACATTTTGTAAATTTTTCATATAACAAGTGTCTAACAAGATAATCATGGCTCGCCCGGTTATTCTGAAACCGAAATTAAACATTTTTATATGATTATAAGAACATTTCTAATGTGATTATTTTTTAAAGAAATAGGTAGTGGGGGGAGAAGTGAGGGTTGTCAAGTAATGATATGGATAAGCAGCTATATAAGGTTTCTAGTAAAAGATTATTGCCTATGTCTGGTTATACCAGGGTTTTAGGGATTAGAATAGATGATGAATACTATAAGTATTTGAAAAGAAAAATGTCTCAATACGAATACATTAATTTCCTAAACCTGGTAAGAGAGATCATATATACGTTAATAGATCAACATATTGCTAGTAGAATAGACCTAAACAATATAGTAATGAATACTCAACAAAACATTAACCTACAACTATTGATCAACTATATACCCATAAATCAAGACACTAAACCAGAAATAAGCCTAAACCAAGAAACCGTTAAAGCACAGATCAATACTTATAGGAGAAAGATAAGGGAATTAGAAGAAACCATAAAGTATCAAGAAGAAGCCATAAAGAAACTCGAGAAAGAGAATAGAG